>NZ_JBSFWR010000086.1:0-38622 GCF_053594915.1 Kitasatospora sp. NPDC002543
GGCCCCGGGAACGGCGCCGCGGACGGTGCCGCGGAGGCGTCCGGGGAACAACGGCAGCAGCGGGAGCAGGAGGCGCGGCAGGCGCGGCAGGTGCTGCGCGCGGTCGGCCAGCAGGGCCTCGCGCCCGGCGACCACCGCGCGGCCCGCCACGACCCCCTCCACGCCCCGGCCGGGCACGTTGCGGAAGTCCGTGACGGCGGGCAGTCCGCCGGCCTCGGCGGCGGCCTCGGCGACCGCCCGGGCGATCGGGTGCTCGGAGGCGTGCTCGACGGCGCCGGCCAGGCGCAGCGCCTCGGCCCGGTCCACGCCCTCGGCGGTGTGCACCGCGACCACGGCCATCCGGCCGGTGGTGACGGTGCCGGTCTTGTCCAGGACGACGGTGTCGACCTTGCGGGTGGACTCCAGCACCTCGGGGCCCTTGATCAGGATGCCGAGCTGGGCGCCGCGGCCGGTGCCGACCATGAGCGCGGTCGGGGTGGCCAGTCCGAGGGCGCACGGGCAGGCGATGATCAGCACGGCGACGGCCGCGGTGAAGGCCTCGGTGGGGCTGTCGGTGGCCAGTAGCCGGACCACCAGGGTGGCCAGGGCGATCAGGACGACGGCCGGCACGAAGACCGCGGAGATCCGGTCGGCCAGCCGCTGGGCCGCGGCCTTGCCGTTCTGCGCGTCCTCGACCAGCTTGGCCATCCGGGCCAGCCGGGTGTCCGCGCCGACCCGGGTGGCCTCGACCACCAGCCGGCCGCCCGCGTTGACGGTGGCGCCGGTGACGGGGTCGCCGACGGCGACCTCGACCGGGACGGACTCGCCGGTGAGCATCGAGGCGTCCACGGCGGAGCTTCCCTCGACCACCGTGCCGTCGGTGGCGATCTTCTCGCCCGGCCGGACCACGAAGCGGGTGCCGACCGCCAGCCGGTCCACCGGCAGCCGTACCTCCCGGCCGCCCTGGAGGACCGCGACGTCCTTGGCGCCGAGGTCGAGCAGGGCGTGCAGGGCGGCGCCGGCCCGGCGCTTGGAGCGGGCCTCCAGCCAGCGGCCGAGCAGGATCAGCACGGTGACGGCCGCCGCGGTCTCCAGGTAGAGCGTGCCGGAGGCGTCGGTGGCGCCGACGGACAGCGTGAAGTCGTGGTGCGTGCCGGGCATGCCCGCGCTGCCCAGGAACAGCGCCCAGCAGGACCAGCCGAAGGCGGCCAGGGTGCCGAGCGAGACCAGGGTGTCCATGGTGGCGGCGCCGTGCCGCAGGTTGGTCCAGGCGGCGCGGTGGAACGGCAGGCCGCCGTAGACCACGACCGGGCCGGTGAGCGCGAAGGCCAGCCACTGCCAGTCGTCGAACTGGAGGGCCGGGAGCATCGACAGCAGGACCACCGGGAGGCTGAGGACGGCGCTGATCAGCAGCCGCTCGGACAGCGGGTCGGCGGGCTCGGTCCGGGCGGTCGGCCCGGCTTCCGGGGCGGGCGCGGCCGGCGGCGGGGGGAGCTCGGCGGTGTAGCCGGTGCGCTCGACGGTGGCGATCAGGTCCTCGACCGTGGTGCCGGGGCCGTAGTCGACCCGGGCCTTCTCGGTGGCGAAGTTGACGGTGGCCTCGACGCCGTCCATCCGGTTGAGCTTCTTCTCGATCCGGGCGGCGCAGGAGGCACAGGTCATCCCGCCGATCGACAGCTCGACCCGGTCCCGGGCCCCGAGGTCCGGGGTGGACGTGCTCATGCGGATCACTCCTCGGTGCGGGCGGACGGCGGCGGCCGCGGTGGCGGCCCCGCCGTGCCGGGTGGTTCAGGCGCTGCGGCCGACCAGCTCGTAGCCGGCCTCGTCGATGGCGGCGCGCACCTGCTCGTCGTCCAACGGGGTGGCGGAGGAGATCGTCACGGTGCCGGCCGCGGAGTCGGCGGAGACCTCGGTGACCCCGGCGAGGGCGGAGACCTCCTCGCTGATCGCCTTCTCGCAGTGGCCGCAGCTCATGCCGGAAACGGTGTAGGTGATGGTGCTGGACACGGGAGGCCTCCGGGAGGTCCGGGCGGCCCGGGGCGTTCGCCCGGGACGCGGCGCTGGCAACGACTCTTGTGACGACACCATACCCCTCCAGGGTATTCCCGCGGAGGCGG
Source organism: Kitasatospora sp. NPDC002543 (assembly GCF_053594915.1). Classification (NCBI taxonomy): domain Bacteria; kingdom Bacillati; phylum Actinomycetota; class Actinomycetes; order Kitasatosporales; family Streptomycetaceae; genus Kitasatospora; species Kitasatospora sp. NPDC002543. The sequence continues at coordinate 2,097 of NZ_JBSFWR010000086.1, forward strand.
GGTGGGGTGTCCCGCGGCGCAGGGGCCGGGCCGGTCGGGCCCGCGCCGTGATCGTCCCTTATGTTCGGTATGTGTTTCCGCTCCGCCGCGCCCAGTCACCCTCGGCCCCCACGGCAGCCGGACTGCCGCCGGACCGGCAGCGCGGCGCCCTGCTCGCCGCCGACCTCCAGGACGTCCCGTTCTGGTGGCGGGCCACCCCGGCGCTGGTCGCCGTCCTGCTGGTCGGGCTCGCGGACTTCCTCTCCGGCAAGGACCGCTACCTGGCCCCGCTGATGACCGTGGTGCCGACCGTCGCGGCGCTGACCCTGAAACCCGGCGAACTGCTCCTGGTCTGCTGCCTCGGGCTGCTCACCGTGTTCGGGCTCAGCCACCACGACCAGGTCGACAACATCAACGATGCCCGATTCCTGTACGGGGCGATGATCAGCTACGTCGTCCTGACCCTGTTCTCGGCCTGGGTCGCGAAGGTCCGGATGCGGCGGGCGGCCGCCTTCGCCGCCGTCAGCTCCGTCGCCGAGGCCGCCCAGCGGGCACTGCTTCAACTGCCGGGGCCGGCCGTCGGGCCACTGCGGCTCGCGGTGCGGTACGTGTCGGCGGCGGACGCCTCACGCATCGGCGGGGACCTGTACTCGGTGCTGGAGACACCGCACGGCATCCGGGTCGCGGTCGGGGACGTCCGGGGCAAGGGGCTGGCGGCGGTACAGACCGCGGCCGTGGTGCTGGGCGCGTTCCGGGAAGCCGCGTACGACGAGGCCGGGCTGCGGGGCGTCGCGGCGCGGATCGAGGCCAGCGTCGAACGGCACGTGCCGGACGGGGAGTTCACCACGGCGCTGTTCGCGGAGTTCCGCACGCCCGGGGCGATGGAACTGCTCCAGTACGGGCACGTGCCCCCGATCCGGGTGGACGGCGAGGGCCGGGCGCACGTACTGGACGCGCCCGACCCCTGGGTGCCGCTCGGGCTCGGCCGGCTGGCGACGGGGGAGCCGACCACCTGGGGGCAGCCGTTCGGCGCCGAGGACGTGCTGGTGCTCTGCACCGACGGGGTGATCGAGGCGCGGCACCGGACGACCGGCGAGTTCTACCCCCTGTCGGAGCGGGTCGGGCCGCTGGTGCGGGGAGCCGCGCGCTCGGCGGGGGAGCTGGAGGCGGCGGTGGGGCGGGTGTACGCGGACCTGCTGGCGCACACGGGTGGGCAGCTGCGGGACGACGCGTTGCTGTTGCTGATCGCGCGGACGGATGGGTGAGGCGGACGGATGGGTGAGGGGGTCAGGGGGCGGTGATGTCGGCGAGGGTGCGGAAGACGAGGGCGGTGGAGGTGGCGCCCGGGTCCTGGTGGCCGATGCTGCGTTCGCCGAGGTAGGAGGCGCGGCCCTTGCGGGCCTGGAGCGGGACGGTGTCGCGGGCGCCCTGTTCGGCGGCGTCGGCGGCCGCGGCGGCGGCCGCGGGGAGGTCGGCGCCGGTCGCGGCCTCGGCGCGGAAGGCGGCGACGGCCGGGGTCCAGGCGTCCACGATGGTCTTGTCACCTGGTTCGGCCTTGCCCAGCAGGCGGACGGCGTCCAGGCCGGCCGACAGGGCCTCGGCGACGGCGGCCGGGCCGGCCGGTTCGGGCAGGGCGGCGCCGATGGCGCGGAAGGCCTTGCCGTAGAGGGGGCCGGAGGCGCCGCCGACCTTGGAGATGAGTGTGGTGCCGGTCTTGGTGAGGACGGCGCCGGGGCCGGCCGGCTGGAGGCCGTCCAGGGCGGTGAGGGCGGCGGCGAAGCCGCGCTGGAGGTTGCTGCCGTGGTCGCCGTCGCCGATCGCGGAGTCCAGCTCGGTGAGCCGGGACCGCTCCTTCTCGACGGCGGCGGCGATCGCGCGGATCCAGGCCTGGGCCAGCGGGGTGTCGAAGTCCATCGGGTCTCCTTCGGTACGGCTCAGCGCTTGAGGGCGGGGGTGTCGACCGGGGCGTCCCAGAGTTCGAGCAGCTGGGTGTCGGCCTTGGTGAGGGTGAGCGAGAAACCCGCCATGTCCAGGCTGGTGACGTAGTTGCCGACCAGGCTGCGGGCCACCGTGATGCCGCGCTCGGCGAGCGCGGCGGCGACCTCGCCGTAGACCACGTACAGCTCCAGCAGCGGGGTGCCGCCGAGGCCGTTGAGCAGGGCGATCACCTCGTCGCCCGGGGTCAGGTGGTGGTCGGTCAGGATGGTCTCGACCACCTCGGCGGCCAGCTCGCGGGCCGGACGGAGCTTCTCGCGCCGGCGGCCGGGCTCGCCGTGGATGCCGACGCCGACCTCGATCTCGTCCTCCGGCAGGTCGAAACCGGGCTTGCCGGCGGCCGGGACGGTGGCCGCGGTGAGCGCGATCGCGAAGGAACGGGACGCGGCGTTGACCCGCTCGCCCAGGGCGGCCACCTCGTCCAGCGGGGCGCCGCGCTCGGCCAGCGCGCCGGCGGTCTTCTCGACCAGCACGGTCGCGCCGGTGCCCCGGCGCCCGGCCGTCCAGGTGGAGTCCTCGACCGCGACGTCATCGTTGACCAGGACGGTGCGGACCTCCAGGCCCTCCTCGGCGGCCAGCTCGGCGGCGAGCTCGAAGTTCATCACGTCGCCGGTGTAGTTCTTCACGACGAAGACCACGCCGGCGCCGGTCTCCACGGCCTTGGCGGCGGCCAGCATCTGGTCCGGGACGGGCGAGGTGAACACCTCGCCGGGGCAGGCGGCGTCGAGCATGCCGGGGCCGACGAAGCCGCCGTGCAGCGGCTCGTGGCCGGAGCCGCCGCCGGAGATCAGCGCGACCTTGGGAGCGGCCGGGCGGGCGGCCCGGGTGATCACCCGGTTGGGGACGTCCACCGACAGCTCGGGATGGGCGGCGGCGATTCCGGCCAGCGCGTCCTCCAGGACGCTCTCCGGGGTGTTGATCAGCTTTTTCAACGCTCTTCGCTCCCTTGGTGACCTGGGTGAGCACGCCACGGCCGTCGACGCCGCTGGAGCCGACGCTACGCCAGACGGGGGTGGTGGGCACGGGGTGCGACACGCGGGATCCGGATCACTCTCCCGGAGCAGCGGGTTCCGGCCGTAGGGTCGGCGCATGAGTGGGAACGTGGGCATTGTTCTGGTCTCGCACAGCGCCCGGCTCGCGGAGGGGCTGCGCGAGCTGCTCGGCGAACTCGCCTCGGACGGCGTGCGGGTGGTCGTCGCGGGCGGTACCGAGGACGGCGGGCTCGGCACCAGTTACGACCTGATCGCCGCCGCGATCGCACGGGCCGACGCCGGGGCCGGCGTGGTCGTGCTGCCGGACCTCGGCAGCTCGGTGCTCACCGCTGTCACGGTGCTGGAGGACGAGCCGCGGCCGGGCGTGAGACTGGCGGACGCGCCGTTCGTGGAGGGCGCGGTGGCGGCCGCCGTCACCGCCTCGACCGGGGCGGCCCTGGCCGAGGTGGTCGCGGCGGCCGAGGACGCGCGCGGGTTCAGGAAGCTCTGAGCGCCGGGCGGCCGCGCACCGGGCGCCGGCGGAACCGGGGCCCGAGGACCGGGCGGCCGCTCACTTGGCGTCCGCGTAGCAGTCCACCACCGCCGTGCTGAGTGGGAATCGCACCGGGGTGTCGCCGAACACGAGCCGGCGGGCCTCGTCGCCCGCCTCGGCGACGGCGGCGGCCACCTCGTCGGCGAGGTTGGCGGGGGTGTGCACGATCACCTCGTCGTGCTGGAAGAACACCAGGTGCGGGCGGTCCGCCGGCCCGGCGGTCGGCAGCTCGTTCAGCCGGCGGCGCAGCGCGGCGAGCAGGGCCAGCGCCCAGTCGGCGGCGCTGGCCTGGATGACGAAGTTGCGGGTGAAGCGGCCGCGGGCCCGGGCGGTGCGGCCGCCGGCCTCGCCCACCGACTCGCCCTCGGTGAGGTCGAGGAAGTCGGCGGAGGCCGGCGGGCAGACCCGGCCGAGCCGGGAGGCGACCACGCCGCCGTCCTCGCCGGTGCGGGCGGCGGCCTCGACGTAGCCCATCGCGGCCGGGTAACGGCGGTGCAGGGTGTTCAGCAGCGGGCCGATGTCGCCGCTGGTCTGCCCGTACATCGCGCCGAGCAGGCCGAGCTTGGCCTTGTCGCGGTCGCCCTGGAAGGCGTGGGCGGCGAGCGCCTCGTACAGGTCGCCGCCGGCGGCGGTGCGGGCCAGCCCGGCGTCCCGGGACAGCGCGGCGAGCACCCGGGGCTCCAGCTGGGCGGCGTCGGCGACGACCAGCAGCCAGCCCGGGTCGGCGACCACGGCGCGGCGCAGGATCCGCGGGATCTGCAGGGCGCCGCCGCCGCGGCTGGCCCAGCGACCGGAGACCACGCCGCCGACCACGTACTCGGGCCGGAAGCGGCCGCCGCGGGCCCAGGCGTCCTGCCAGGCCCAGCCGTGCGCCACGTGGATCCGGGACAGCTCCTTGTAGCGGACCAGCAGCTGCGCGGCCGGGTGGTCGACGCCCTTGAGCTCCCAGGAGCGGGTGGAGCCGAGCTGGACGCCCGCCTCGGCGAAGGCGCGCAGCACCTGGGTGTGCGAGTCGGGGTTGAACGGCTTGGCGCCGAGGGCCTGTTGGAGGTCGACGGCGAGTTCGGCGAGGACCCTGGGCTGGGTGCCGGGGACGGTCGGGCGGGGGCCGAGCAGCTCGGTCAGCAGCCCGTCGTGGACGTCGGCCCGCCAGGGCAGCCCGTCCTGGGCCATCTCGGCGGACACCAGGGCGCCGGCCGACTCGGCGGCGACCAGCAGCCGGAACCGCTGCCGGGCGCCCTGGTCGGCGAGGGCGGCGATCCGGCGCTGCTGTTCGGCGTGGACGGCGACCACGGCCGCCAGCGGGTCGGCGCCGGGCGGCAGTTGCAGCCGGTCGGGGGCGAACAGCGAGTCCTGGCCGTCGTCGGCGTCGGCCAGGCCGGGCTCGGGCAGGTCCGCCGGGACGGGCAGGCCGCGCAGCCGTGCCCAGGCGGCGCCGAGCGAGCGGGGCGCGCCGAACCGGCCCTCGTGGGCCAGCAGCAGCGCCTCGACCAGCCGCAGGTCGTGGCAGCGGGCGAGCCGGTCGGGCAGCCGCGGCAGCAGCGGGGCGTACCCGGAGTCGGCGGCGGCCCAGACCCAGCGCGGGCGGTCGGCGGACTCCCGGGCGGCGACGGCGGTGGCGAGGTCGCGGACGGCCTCCGGCGGGCCGAGCGGGGCGCCGGCGTCGTCCAGCGGCCGGAGCCGGCCGCCGGGGCCGTGCGGGTCGGGCGCGAGGGCGATCCTGGGTGCCACGGGGCTGCTCCTCTCCGGCGCGCGGTCGGGCGTGCGGGGACGGGTACGGGGGCGCACCCGCGGGCGGGCGCGCCGCGGCCCGCGACCGACGGGTCCGCGCGTCGACGGTAACCGGTGGGTACGACAAGGAAACGCAGGCGGGCACGGAGAGGGGAGCCGGAGGGGGCGGCGGCGGGGCGCGGTGGGAGGGCGCGGCGACGGGCGGGCTCGCAGGAACCTGCAACGCCGGTAAAGCACATGGGCAGGGCGGGGGACACGGCGTAGGGTTCGCGAAATGACCGAGAACCCGTTCTTCCAGGCCAGCCCGCTGGTCTACGAGCTCCCGCCGTTCGCCGAGATCCGCGAGGAGCACTACCTGCCCGCGTACGAGCGGGGCATGGCCGAGCAGCTCGCCGAGATCGCCGCGATCACCGCCGACCGGAGCCTGCCGACCTTCGAGAACACCCTGGTGGCCCTGGAGCGCTCCGGCGAACTGCTGAGCCGGGTCGACGCGGTGTTCCGCAACCAGTCCTCCTCGGACACCACCGACGTGCTGGACGAGGTGGAGGCGAAGGTGAGCCCGCTGCTCGCCGCCCACCACGACGCGATCCACCTGGACCTCGCGCTGTTCGCCCGGATCGAGGCGCTGTACCGGGACCGCGCCGGGCTCGGCCTGGACCCGGAGTCGCTGCGCCTGCTGGAGCGCCGGTACACCACGTTCGTCCGCTCCGGTGCCCGGCTGGGCGCGGCCGAGCAGGCCCGGCTGCGCTCGCTGAACGCCGAACTCGCCGCGCTCGGCACCACGTTCCAGCAGAACGTGAACGCCGCCACCCGCTCCGCCGCGCTGGTCGTGGACTCCGCCGAGGAGCTGGCCGGGCTGTCCGAGGGCGCCGTCGCCGGGGCCGCGGAGAACGCCCGGGTGCTCGGCCGCCCGGGCTCGTACGTGCTGAGCGTGCGGAACACCTCGGGCCAGGCCGAGCTCGCGCAGCTCACCGACCGCTCGGTGCGCGAGCGGCTGCTGGCCGCCTCGCTCGGCCGGGGCGCCGAGGACAACGGCCCGCTGGCGATCCGGATGGCCGGGCTGCGCGCCGAGCGGGCCGAGCTGCTGGGGTACCCGAGCCACGCCGCGTACGTGGTGGCGGACGAGACGGCCGGCACCGTCGAGGCGGTCTCCGGCCTGTTGTCCCGGCTGGTCGGCCCGGCCGTGGCGATGGCCCGGCGGGAGGCCGAGGAGCTGGCCCGGGTGGCGGCCGCGGACGGCGTCGGGCAGATCGCCGCGCACGACTGGGCGTACTACTCGGAGAAGGTCCGGCAGAGCTCCTACCAGGTGGACGCGACGGTGCTGCGGCCGTACTTCGAGCTGGAGCGGGTGCTGCGGGACGGCGTGTTCTTCGCCGCGAACCTGGCGTACGGGGTGAGCTTCACCGAGCGGCCGGACCTGACGGCCCACCACCCGGACGCGCGGGTCTTCGAGGTGTTCGAGGAGGACGGCACCGCGCTGGGCCTGTTCATCGGGGACTTCCACGCCCGGGCGTCCAAGCGCGGCGGCGCCTGGATGGACGCGCTGGTGGCCCAGTCCGGGCTGACCGGGCGGCGCCCGGTGGTGCTGAACAACCTCAACATCCCGCGCCCGGCGCCCGGCGAGCCGGTGCTGATGGACTGGGACGAGGTGCGCACGCTGTTCCACGAGTTCGGGCACGCGCTGCACGGGCTGTTCTCGGACGTGCGCTACCCGCTGTTCTCCGGCACCTCGGTGCCCCGGGACTTCGTCGAGTTCCCCTCGCAGGTCAACGAGATGTGGATGGTCCGGCCGGAGGTGCTGGCCAACTACGCCCGCCACCACGCGACCGGGGAGCCGCTGCCGGCCGAGCTGGTCGAGCGGATGACGGCGGCGGAGGGCTTCGGGCAGGGCTTCCGGACGGTGGAGTACCTGGCGGCCACGCTGCTGGACTGGGCCTGGCACACCGTGCCGCGGGGCGAGCGGATCGAGGACGCCCAGGAGTTCGAGGCGCGGGCGCTCGCGGCGGCCGGGGTCGCGGTGGACGCGATCCCGCCGCGCTACCGCACGACGTACTTCCAGCACGTCTTCTCCAGCGGGTACAGCGCGGCGTACTACGCGTACATCTGGTCGGAGGTGCTGGACGCCGACACCGTGCAGTGGTTCGGGAGCAACGGGCGCCCGGTGCGGGAGAGCGGCGAGCTGTTCCGGCGGGAGCTGCTGGCGCGCGGGTTCAGCCGGGACCCGCTGGAGTCGTTCCGCGCGGTGGTCGGCCGGGCGCCGGAGACCGGGCCGCTGCTGGCCCGCCGGGGGCTGGTTTGAGCGATCCGGCCGCGGCGCTCGGCGGGAGGTCCGTCGGGAGGTGCGGCGAGGGCCCCGGCGGGCGGTTCAGCGAGGCGTGAGCGTGACCGTCACGGTCGTGCCCGGGCGGGCGTGGGGGAGCCGGACGCGGACGGTCCCCGCGCGCCCGCCCGTCGGCTGCTCGACCTCGGTCCGGGCGCCGGCCGGGGTGACGGCCACCGTGGCCCCGCGCGGGAACGCGGCCGGGGGCAGCAGGAGTTCGCCGGCGCGTCCGGTGCCGTCGGCGCGCCAGCTCACCGTGGTGCCGGTCGTCCGGACGGCCGAGCCCGCGACGGCCACCGGGTACGGACCAAAGACGGGTCCGTCGCCGGGGGCGGGGCGTCCGGCCGGGTCGAGCGCGCAGTAGCCGCCGTCGCCCCGGCACCAGTACCACATCGTCCAGCCCTCGGCGAAGCCGTCCATCGCGGCGACCTGGCGGCGGACCAGCTCGGTGTTGCCCGGGGTGCGGGAGTCCGGCGGGCCCCACTCGCCGACCAGGACGGGCAGCCGGTGGGCGGCCGGGTAGCCGGTGATCGCGGCGGTGTACCGCTCCACGAAGCCGCCGGACGGGTCCCAGTCGGCGCCGCCCTCGACCGCGGTGTCGTAGAAGTGCGGCGCGTAGCCGAGCCGGGGTGCGCCGGGGCGCGGGTCGGTGAAGCCGGGCAGCCGGGTGGGCACGCCCTGGCCGACCAGGACGGTCGGTTCGACGAACAGCCAGGCGCGGGAGTCGGCCCGGCGCACGGCGGCGATCAGGCGGCGGTACATGCCGGGGAGCCGGTCCTGCTCCAGGGCGGCGGAGGCGGCGGCCAGCACGGCCGGGTCGCTCGGGTCGCCGTCCACCGGGCCGAACGGCTCGTTGAACAGGTCGTATCCCAGCAGAGAGCGGTGGCCGCGCAGTTCGCGGGCGAGCCGGGTGTAGAAGTCGGCCTGCCAGGAGCGCAGGTCGGGGTCGTCGTAGAGGTGGCGGAAGGCGGCCTGGACGGCGGGCTGGAAGTAGCCGGCGAACCAGTCGTCCGGGTCCGGGGTGAACGGCAGGCCGTCGTCCCGGGTGGCCCAGGCGGGGACGCCGTTGTCGCCGCCGACGAACTTCGGCCCGTAGACGTCCTGGTGGAAGTCGACCAGGACCAGCAGGCCCAGCCGGTCGGCGCGGTCCAGGAGCCGCTGGACGCGGCGCAGTTCGGTGGGGTCGAGGCGGCCGCGTTCGGGTTCCAGTCTGGTCCAGGAGACCGGCAGCCGGACCAGGGTGAAGCCCTGGGCGGCGACCGAGTCGAGGTCGGCCGGGGTGGCCTCGGCGTACTTGTCGAGGTTGAAGCCGCGCAGCAGGAGCCGGCGCCCCTGGGCGTCGGTGAGGGCGGTGCGGCCGTCGGCGGCGGGGGTGGTGCCGGTGGGGAAGCGGTCGGCCGGCCCGCCGTGGGCCGAGGCCGGGACGGCGGTGGCGGCGGGGGTGAGGGCGGCGGTGGCGGCGAGCAGCAGGGCGGTGGCGGTGCGGCGCAGGCGCATCGGGGACCTCGCACGGCGGGGGGTGGGGTGGGGCCCGATGATGCCCGGACTGCCGTGCACCGCACAAGAGTTCAGTCGCCGGACGGTTCGGCTCCGGGGAGCCGGCCGGTTCGGCCGCAGCTCATTCGCCGGAGGGTTCGGGCGCGGGCGGCAGGACGGCGGTCGGCAGGTCCGCGGCGGCGGCCAGCCGGCCCCAGAGCAGGTCGGCGAGCGCCTGCACCATCCGGGTGCGCGAGCAGGGCTTGCTCTCCAGCCACCAGTCCCCGGCGGCCAGCACCATGCCGGTGATGCCCCGGCCCCAGGCCTCGGCGAGCAGGTCGCGGTCGGCGCCGAGGTCGACCTGGCTCTGCACGGCCCGGGTGATCTCCTCGGCGATCTGCTTGAGCGCGGGGGCGAGGGCGTTGCCGGCGCCGCTCGGGTCGCCCGGCTCGGGGTGGGTGAGCAGCCGGTAGACCTGGGGGCGGGACTCGATCCCGGCGAGGTAGGTGTCCAGGACGTGCTCGACCCGGTCGCGGCGCTCCAGCGGCTCGGCGAGGGCGGCCCGGACGGTGGCCAGCAGCCCGCTGGTGTGACGCTCGGTCAGGGCTCTGATCAGGCCGTTCCGGTCGCCGAAGTGGCGGTAGAGGATCGGCTTGGTGATGCCGGCCTCGGCGGCGATGGCGTTCATGCTGGCGCCCGGCCCGTCGCGTTGGATGACCCGGTCGGCGGCGTTGAGCAGCTGCTCGCGGCGGGGCTCTCGGGACATGCGCTGCTCCTCGGATTCGGGGGTCTGTCCGGCCGTTGACACCGGTTACCAATCAGTAGCAGACTCCGACGATGTTACCCGAGGTAACACCCCGGTCGGCCGCACACGTCTTCGGAGGAAAGCACCATGAGCAGCACGTTCTCGCTGGACCCGGGCGCGGACCAGCTCGCCGTACGCGACTGGCTGCACGGCTTCGCCGCCGACGTGATGCGCCCGGCCGCGGCCGAGTGGGACGAACGCGAGGAGACCCCCTGGCCGGTCATCCAGGAGGCCGCCAAACTGGGCATCTACTCGCTGGACTTCTACGCCCAGCAGTACTTCGACCCCTCCGGCGTCGGCATCCCGATCGCCATGGAGGAGCTGTTCTGGGGCGACGCCGGCATCGGGCTGTCCATCGTCGGCACCACCCTGGCCGCCGTCGCGGTGCTGGCCAACGGCACCGACGAGCAGATCGGCACCTGGACCCCGCAGATGTTCGGCACCCCCGAGGACGTCAAGGTGGCCGCCTTCTGCTCCTCCGAGCCGGACGCCGGCTCCGACGTCTCGGCGCTGCGCACCCGGGCGGTGTACGACGAGGCCAAGGACGAGTGGGTGCTGAACGGCACCAAGACCTGGGCCACCAACGGCGGGATCGCCGCCGTCCACGTGGTGGTCGCCACCGTCGACCCGGAGCTCGGCGCCAAGGGCCAGGCCTCCTTCGTCGTCCCGCCGGGCACCCCGGGGCTGAGCCAGGGCCAGAAGTTCAAGAAGCACGGCATCCGCGCCTCGCACACCGCCGAGGTGGTGCTGGACGGCGTCCGGGTGCCCGGCAGCTGCCTGCTCGGCGGCAAGGAGAAGCTGGACGAGCGCCTCGCCCGGGCCCGCGAGGGAGGCCGGCGCCCGGGCGGCAGGGGCAACGCGGCGATGGCCACCTTCGAGGCCTCCCGTCCGGCCGTCGGCGCGCAGGCGATCGGCATCGCCCGGGCCGCGTACGAGGTGGCACTGGACTACGCCGGGACCCGGGAGCAGTTCGGCCGGCCGATCATCGACAACCAGGGCGTGGCCTTCCAGCTCGCCGACATGAGGACCCGGATCGACGCGGCCCGGCTGCTGGTGTGGCGGGCCTCCTGGATGGCGGTCAACAACCAGCCGTTCACCGCCGCGGAGGGCTCGATGTCCAAGCTGTACGCGGGCGAGACCGCCAAGTACGTGACCGCGCAGGCGATGCAGATCCTCGGCGGCAACGGCTTCACCCGGGAGTACCCGGTGGAGCGGATGCACCGGGACAGCGCGATCTACTCGATCTTCGAAGGGACCAGCGAGATCCAGCGGCTGGTGATCGCCAGGGCGATCTCGGGGGTGCCGATCCGCTGACCGGGCGATCCCGGGCCGGCCGGCCTACTGGCTGGCCCGCCGTGCCGGTCGGTCGGCGCCCCGCCCGTCAGCGGGCCAGCCAGAAGGTGAGCCCGGCGGTGAGGGCGCCCACCACCGTGCCGACGACCGTCTGCGCGGTGGTGTGGTCCCGCAGCACCACCCGGGACCACCCGATCAGCGGGACCAGCGGGGAGAGCAGCAGCCAGAGCGGGCCGAGCGCGATGGCGAGGCAGACCACCGCGCCGGTGGCCACGGCGGTGTGCACGGAGACCTTCCACCAGGCGGTGATCACCAGGATCGGGACCAGCGAGGCGAACATCGCCAGCACCAGGGCGGTCAGGTCGGCCGGGGCGTCCAGTCCGACCATCACCGTGAAGCTGAGCAGCACCGAGCCCATGATGAGCGGGAAGACGGTCATCCGGCGCTTGCGCTGCCCGACGTGGCGGTCCGCCACGGTGCCCTTGCGCATGCCCTGCCGGATGATCAGGGTCGGGACGACGGCGGCGAACAGGACGGCGAACAGGGCCCAGCCGATGCCGGTCCAGCCGTAGCGGAGGCCGCCGAGCAGCGGGAGCAGCACGAGGATCACGTTCTTCGGCTCCAGGCCGTCGGTGATCCGGCGGGCCCAGGCCGTCCGGCCGGTGGAGGTGGGGGCGGCCTCGGCCTCGGTCGTCATCGGGGTGGGTGCTCCGGGGGTGCGAGGGGCGGACGGGATCTGGTCGGACGATCGTACGGGGACCGGTCCGACCGTCTCCGCGGGCCCCGGCTCAGAACCGGGCCGGGCGGCCCTCCAGGAAGGCGGTCAGGCCCTCGCGGACGTCCGAGCCCTCCCGGGAGCGGAGCAGCCAGGGGGCCAGGACCTCGTCGGCCCGCTCGGGCGGGGCGTCCAGGACGGCCTTGGCCGCGCCGATGGTCAGGGTCGAGCGCCGGGTCAGCAGCCGGGCGAAGTCCAGTGCGGCGGCGTCGAGTTCGGAGTCCGGCAGGACGCGTTCGGCCAGGCCGAGCGGCAGCGCGTCCCGGCCGCTCACCAACTCGCCCGAGAACAGCAGGTACTTGGCCCGGGCCGGGCCGATCAGCCGGGACAGCCGTACGGTCGGCACCGCGGAGTAGACCACGCCGAGCTTGGCCGGGGTGATCCCGAGCCGGGCGTCCTCGGCGACGAACCGCAGGTCGCAGGCGACGGCCAGTTGGCAGCCGCCGCCGACGCAGGCGCCGTGCACCACGGCGAGGGTCGGGTGCGGGAAGGCCGCCAGCGCCTCCTCGGCGGCGACGTTGGTCGCGTGGTAGGCCTCCGCGCGGTCCGGATCGCCGTACACCTCGGAGAGTTCGGCGATGTCCGCGCCGGCGCTGAAGGTGTTGCCGGCGCCGGTGAGCAGCAGTGCGCGCACGCCCGCGTGGCCGGCCAGCTGCTCCAGGACCTTGGGCAGCGCCTGCCACATCGCCAGGGTCACCGCGTTGCGGCGGTGCGGGCGGTCGAACTCCAGGACCGCGACACCGTCCTCGCCGACGTGGGCGTTGAGGCCCTCGGCCTGTGCGGGCAGGGCGGAGCGGTCCCGCGTGAGCAGCGGCTGGTCCATGCGCACCTCCGGTCGGTCGTGGTGCGCCCAACTCTCTCAGGCGGCGCGGGTGCAGTAGTCGCCGAGGCCCTGTTCGAGCAGGGTGAAGGCGCGGCGGGCCTCCGCCGGCGCGATGGGCAGGGCGTCGGCGGCGCGCTCGCCGTCGAGCATCCGCCGGTGGTCGGCGGCGATCAGCGCGACCTGGACGGCCGGCAACTGGGCGGTGGAGTCGGTCACCGGGGGCGCGGGGGAGCGGTCGGTGGCCGGGGCCCGGGCGGCCTGAGGGGGACGGGCGCACGGCGGGGTCCGGTGGAACGGGGGTGTCCACGGCCCCGCCGTGTGCGCGGCCGGCGCGGACGCGGCCGGTCCGGCCCCGGGCCCTCGGCCCCGGCCGGGTCAGCCCTGGGTGGCGGTCGTCCACTCGGTGGCGAGGATGGCCCAGATCTCCTTGTCGTAGCGGACCCCGTTGTACGGGTACCACTCGCGCAGCACGCCGTCGCGGGTCATGCCGAGCCGTTCGGCGACCGCCCGGCTGCGGGCGTTGACGGAGGAGCACCACCATTCGGCGCGGTGCATGCCGCGGGTGACGAAGGCGTAGTCGAGCAGCTGCCGGACGGCGGCGGTGATCAGGCCGTGGCCCTCGCCGGCCGGCTCCGTCCAGGCGCCGATCTCGCAGACGCCGGACTTGGCGTCGAAGCTCACGAACATGACGCCGCCGACCAGCGTGCCGTCCAGCCAGATGCCGTAGATCCGCTTCTGGTCGGCGGCCTGGCCGTCGGTGTAGCGCTGGAGGGTCGCGCGGGCGGAGTCCAGGTCGACCGAGAAGGTGGCCCAGGGGATCCACGGGTCGGTGTGGGCGCGGGCGCGGTCGAGGTGGGTCAGGAACTCGGGGGCCTGCCAGGGCTCCAGCGGGCGCAGTTCGGCGTTCTCGGTGAGCTGTACGGCAAACACGGGCGGGCCTTTCAGGGTGGTGCCGAGGTTGGCTGGACCATTCATAACAAACGTTTGGTATGTACGATAGCCCCCATGACACCGGCCCGTGGAGACCATGACGCCCGACGCTCGGAAGTCTCCGAGGGGGTGTGGCGGGTGCTCTCCACCCGGGGCTTCGAGGGGCTGACCCTGCGTGCGGTGGCCGCCGAACTGGGCGCCTCCACCGGGCTGTTGACGCACTACTTCCCGAACAAGCGGGCGCTGCTGAGCCACGCGCTGGAGGAGCTGGACCGGCGCTCGCTGGCCCGCCCCCGGCGCACCGCCCCGGAGGACGGCAGCCCGCCGCCGGCCGGGCTGGCCCGGGTGCGGGCGTCGCTGCTGGACGTGCTGCCGCTGGACGGCGAGGCCGCGGCCGACAACCGGATCTGGGTCGGCTCCTGGGACCACGCCCTGGCCGACCCGGACCTCGCGGCCGCGCACGCGGGCCGCTACGCGCGCTCCCGTACGGCGCTCACGGAGCATGTCGTGGACGCCCAGCGGCTGGGGGAGCTCCCGGCGCACGCCGACCCGGTCGCGCTCGCGGCGGGGGCGCAGGCCTTCGTGCTGGGGCTGGTGGTGCAGGCGCTGTTCGCTCCGGAGGAGTTCCCGGCGGAGCGGCAGACGGAGCTGCTGGACGCCTATCTGGCCGGACTGGCGGGGTAGTCGGGGCCGGGGGCCGGGGGCCGGGCCGGCGGCTCGGGCCCGGTGTCGGGAGTGCGGGCGCCGGCGCGTTCGGGGGATGAAATCGCCGGGAATTCCGGTTGTTCCGATTGACCCCGTTTCCGGCGCCATTCCCGCGAAGGCCGCGGCACGTATCGTCACGGGTTATGCGCGGTGAGTGCGCGGAGCGGTTGGTGTACGGCATTACCGACCGGCCCGGAACGGACACGGAAAGTGTCGGGGGCTGCGGTGGCCTGCGGAATTGCGAGGTGGTGCCCCCAGCAGGATTCGAACCTGCGACCTACCGCTTAGAAGGCGGGTGCTCTATCCGCTGAGCTATGGGGGCGGGACGGGCGGCGCCCTGGCGGGCGTGACCGTGGCCGGGATCGGGCTGGCGAGCGCCGGGCGCGCGCTGTTCAGGCCCCGTGCCCGAGGGCCGGGGTGGGGGTGGTGGGCCCTCGTCCTGTCGGGGACAGGATAAGGGTGACCGGTTCCCCGGCCGGGTGCGACGACACCGCCGTTGGTGTGTCGGTTCGGTGGAGCGGTCCGATAATCGCAGGTGAAGGCCGTGAGTGCAGCGGTCTGGGAGTGTTCGGCGCCGGACGTTGTGCAGTCGTTACGGGGCTGCCTCCTCACCCGTTATGGATTCGGCACGGAGAATGTGGCGCCGGCGTGCGGGTGGGGGGCCGTAATCACGCTTGCGCCGGTCGGATGACGTGCGCGGACGGTCGTCGGGGCGCGTTCCGGGGCGCGTTCCCCGGCGGGTCCCGGCGCGCGCCGACGGGGCGGCGAGCAGCGAGTTTGTTGTCATGGCCGCGAAGAAGTGGGGGGTGGAGTGACGGCCGAAGGCTGAAATTCACCCCTGCGGGTGACAACAGTTTCCACAGCCGTGAGTTATCCACAGGATTTCGGAACTCCGTGGCCGGGATTTCCTCCGAAGTGCACGCTCAAGGCGCACCGGTCGATTCCGTACGGTGCATCGGCGGGAACGGAGGGTGTGCCATGAGCGAGACGCACGTGACGGTGATCGGCAATGTGGCGACGGAGGTGAGCTACGGCGAAACCAATGGCGGCGTACCGATGGCCAGCTTCCGGCTCGGCTGCACCGAGCGGCGGTACGACCGGCAGCGCGAGTGCTGGGTGGACGGCGAGACGCAGTGGGTGCGGGTGACGGCCTGGCGGGCGCTGGCGGTCAACCTGATCGGCTCGCTGGCCAAGGGCGATCCGGTGCTGGTGAGCGGTCGGCTGCGGGTGCGCGAGTGGACGGAGGGGGAGGTGAAGCGGAGCCGGGCCGAGATCGACGCCCGATCGGTCGGACACGACCTCACCCGTGGTACCACGGCGTTCCGGTGGGCGGCGGGGGTGCGCGGGCAGCCGTCGGGCGGTCCCGGGCCGGTCGGGGCGGAGGCCGGGAGCGAGGTGGTCCCGGAGTGGATCGTCAGCGCGGTGGAGGCGCGCAGGGGCTCGGCGGTGGCGCTCGGCGCGCCCCCGGCGGTGGTCGCGGCGGCGGTCGTGCGGGCGCTGCCGCCGGGCGGCGGGTCGGCCCCGGGGGAGCCGGGCGAGGTGGCCGGGGGGAGTCGAGGGGGTGGCGCGGCGGGCGAGTCGGGCTGACGGGACGATGACCCTTCCCTGTCGACAAATATGTTGATCGAGAAGGTTGTTGACCCCCCGCGCGCAATCCGACCGGATAACAGAAAACGATCCGCCGGATTCTGGCAGACCATCAGCTTGTGTGGGACTTGCGGCGGTTGATAACGATACAGATACGGAATCGTCCTGATTTCGCATGTGGGTTTCGGGGCCTCCGGGGCTCAATAGGATTCGTCTGGTTCATACCCGCAGCAGTGCCACAGGGGGCACGCGCGGGACGGCAAGTCGGCGGGCCGCCCACTCGGTGCGGCCCGGCCCGGAGGGATCCCAGATGTTCCAGAGGCAGGGGCGGAGTCTGTCCCGGATAACCACTGTCATGCTCACGACCAGCTTGGCGCTGGGCGGTGGCCTGTTCGCGGCCGGTGCGGCGGCCGCGGCCGGCACCCCGAGCTCGGGCGTGACCGCGGAAGTCCAGAACGAGATGCTCGGCGAGAAGGTCGACGTCGAGGGCAAGGGGACGGTCGACGCCGGTCTCTTCACCCTCAAGACGGCCAACGGCGAGAAGCTCAGGACGTACTGCATCGACTTCGACAACCCGGTCTACCTGGACAGCGGCGCCAAGTACCACGAGGCGGACTGGGCGTCGAGCTCGCTCAACAGCAACGCGAACGCGCCCAAGATCCGCTGGATCCTGGACAACTCCTACCCGCAGGCGAGCCTGGCCTCCCTGGCCACGGCGATCCACGTCGACGGCCTGAGCGAGGCGGACGCCGCCGCCGGCACCCAGGCCGCGATCTGGAAGTTCTCGGACAACAAGAACGCCACCCCGCGCAACGACAAGGCCAAGAAGCTTCGCGACTACCTGGTCGGCGACGCCAACAAGGGCGTCGCGGCCGAGCCCAAGCCCTCGCTGACCCTCTCCCCGGACTCGGCCTCCGGGAAGTCGGGCGGCAAGCTCGGCCCGTTCCTGCTGAACTCCAGCGCGAACGAGGTCAAGCTGACCGTCACCGGCGACGCCGCGGACAAGGTCAAGCTGCTGGACAAGGACAGCAAGCCGGTCAACGGCAGCCTGGCCGGCCCGATCGGCAAGGACACCCCGCTGTTCCTGGACGTGCCGGCCGGCACCCCGGACGGCAAGGCCGCCATCAGCGCCACCGCCGAGGCCAACGTGCTCAGCGGCCGGGTCTTCATGAGCAAGGTCGACAACCGCGGCCGCCACAGCCAGACCATGATCCTGGCCGGCTCCACCAAGGTGAACGTCGCGGCCGACGCCAAGGCCACCTGGAAGCAGGGCAAGGGCGCGCTGATCGACAGCTCCGCCAAGGAGGAGTGCGCCGCCGGCGGCGTGCGGGTGTCCGTCACCAACAGCGGTGACGAGGCCGCCACCGTCACGGTCGGCAAGCAGCAGGTCGCCGTCCAGCCGGGCAAGACCGAGACCGTGCTGGTCAAGGTCGAGGAGAAGGCCAACTACGACTTCACCGTGACCGGCCCGAACGGCTACACCAAGCAGTTCACCGGTGTCCTGGACTGCAAGGTCGGCGTGACCCCGACCCCGGGCCCGTCCACCCCGGCCGCCACCACCGCGCCGTCCGGCACGCCGAGCGCGGCCCCGTCCGGCACCCCGAGCAACGGCGCCGGCCAGCCGACCCCGGCGACCACCAGCGCCGCCCCGGGCACCGGTGGCCTGGCCCAGACCGGTGCCAACGACTCCACCCCGATCCTCGCCGCCGTCGCCGGTGGCCTGGTCGTGGCCGGTGGCGCCGCCGTCTTCGTCCTGCGCCGCCGCGGCCGCCACGGCCGCACCACCGCCTGACCGGCCCGAACCGCCTGACCGGCCCGAACCGGCTGACCGGCCCGACGGGCCGACCGGCCCCGACCGGCTGAACCGATCGAACCGCCCGAGCGGGCCGGGAGGCACTGACCTCCCGAGGCCCTGAGAGCGGCAACCGGCCCGGCTCCCCGCACCCGCTGCGGGGGGTCGGGCCGCGGTGTTTCCGGCCGCCGGGGTGGATCGGGCGGCTCGGCCGGTACCGCGCTCGACGCGGCCCGGGGCCGGGGCGGCGGGGCCGGCCGGACGGCCGAGGGCCGGTGACGGCCGGGGAGCCGTTCGGGATACCCCGGTGGGGTCACCTGGGCGATTCGGGGCTCCGGGCCGGGTGCGGCACAATGGAAGGCTGCAAGCCGAATTACTCCCGACGACGCCGGAGCGATCTCACGTGGCGGAATACATCTACACGATGCGCAAGGTGCGCAAGGCTCACGGAGACAAGGTCATCCTTGACGACGTGACGCTCAGCTTCCTCCCCGGAGCGAAGATCGGCGTCGTGGGCCCCAACGGCGCCGGTAAGTCCACCGTGCTGAAGATGATGGCCGGCCTGGAGCACCCCTCCAACGGCGACGCCTTCCTCTCGCCCGGCTTCACGGTCGGGATGCTCCTCCAGGAGCCGCCGCTGGACGAGACCAAGACGGTCCTGGAGAACGTCCAGGACGGCGTCAAGGAGATCAAGGGGAAGCTCGACCGCTTCAACGAGATCGCCGAGCTGATGGCGACCGACTACTCGGACGCCCTCCTCGAGGAGATGGGCAAGCTCCAGGAGGAGCTGGACCACGCCGAGGCCTGGGACCTGGACGCCCAGCTGGAGCAGGCCATGGACGCCCTGGGCTGCCCGCCCGGCGACTGGGCGGTCACCAAGCTCTCCGGTGGCGAGAAGCGTCGTGTGGCGCTCTGCAAGCTGCTGCTGGAGGCCCCCGACCTGCTGCTGCTCGACGAGCCCACCAACCACCTCGACGCCGAGTCGGTGAACTGGCTGGAGCAGCACCTGGCCAAGTACAAGGGCACCGTCGTGGCCGTCACCCACGACCGGTACTTCCTGGACAACGTGGCCGGCTGGATCCTGGAGCTCGACCGCGGCCGCGCCATCGGCTACGAGGGCAACTACTCCACCTACCTGGAGTCCAAGCAGTCGCGTCTCAAGGTCGAGGGGCAGAAGGACGCCAAGCGCGCCAAGCGCCTCAAGGAGGAGCTGGAGTGGGTCCGCTCCAACGCCAAGGGCCGCCAGGCGAAGTCCAAGGCGCGTCTGGCCCGCTACGAGGAGATGGCGGCCGAGGCCGACAAGATGCGGAAGCTGGACTTCGAGGAGATCCAGATCCCGCCGGGCCCGCGTCTGGGCAGCGTCGTCATCGAGGTCGAGAACCTCAACAAGGCCTTCGGTGAGAAGGTCCTGATCGACGACCTGAGCTTCACCCTGCCGCGCAACGGCATCGTCGGCATCATCGGCCCGAACGGCGCCGGCAAGACCACCCTGTTCAAGATGCTCCAGGACCTGGAGACCCCGGACAGCGGCACGGTCAAGGTCGGCGAGACCGTCAAGATCAGCTACGTCGACCAGACCCGCTCCAACATCGACCCGAAGAAGACCCTCTGGGAGGTCGTCTCCGACGGTCTGGACTGGATCAACGTCGGCCAGGTCGAGATGCCGTCCCGCGCCTACGTGTCGGCCTTCGGCTTCAAGGGCCCGGACCAGCAGAAGCCGGCCGGCGTGCTCTCCGGTGGTGAGCGCAACCGCCTGAACCTGGCGCTGACCCTCAAGCAGGGCGGCAACCTGCTGCTCCTCGACGAGCCCACCAACGACCTCGACGTCGAGACGCTCTCCTCGCTGGAGAACGCCCTGCTGGAGTTCCCCGGCTGCGCCGTGGTCATCTCCCACGACCGCTGGTTCCTGGACCGAGTGGCCACCCACATCCTCGCCTACGAGGGCGAGAGCAAGTGGTTCTGGTTCGAGGGCAACTTCGAGTCGTACGAGAAGAACAAGATCGAGCGGCTCGGCGCCGACGCCGCCCGTCCGCACCGGGCCACCTACAAGAAGCTGACCCGAGGCTGACACCCGCCCGTCACAACGGCCCGGCAGACTGCCCTCCGGGGCGGCCTGCCGGGCCGCGGCCCGTCGCCGCCACCGGCCCTCGCCGGGAAGCGGCGCCGACGGGCGACCGGACACCGAGGAGAACCCCCGTGGCTCGCCACATCTACGCCTGCCCGCTGCGCTGGTCCGACATGGACGCGTTCGGGCACGTCAACAACGTGGTCTTCCTGCGCTACCTGGAGGAGGCCCGGATCGACTTCATGTTCACCCAGGCCGCCGCGGCCGGCGCCGGGGAGTTCGCGGGCGGCTCGGTGGTGGCCCGCCACGAGATCGACTACAAGCGCCCGCTGGTGCACCGGCCCGAGCCGGTCACCATCGAGACCTGGGTGACGAAGATCGGCGGCGCCTCGCTGACCGTCTCCTACGAGATCAAGGACGTCGCCGAGGACGGCAGCGACACCGTGTACGTCCGGGCGTCCACCGTGGTCGTCCCCTACGACCTGGCCGAGGGCCGGCCGCGCCGGATCTCGCCGGTGGAGCGGGAGTTCCTGGGCCGCTTCATGGACGAGGAGCCGGTGGCCGCCGCCGTCTGACCCCACCCGACGATTCGAGCCGACGATTCGAGCTGAACCGCTGTGACCATCACCGCCCGTCTCGCCCTGACCGACACCGGGGAGGCCGCCGACCTCTCCGCCTTCCTGCAGCGCCTGCTGCGCTTCGACCGGGCGGCGGCCGTCCGGCTCCAGGCGGTGGGCCCCGGCGAGGGGGACGGCGTGCTGGCGGTCTTCGGGCGGCTGCCGCTGGGCGGCTCGGGGACGCTGGCGATCCGCACCGTGCGGCTGGGCGGCCTGGACGAGGCGGTGGACCTGACCGTCTCGGCGGGCCGGCTGCTGGACGGCGTGGACGCGGAGGCGGGCGCCGTCGGGCTGCCCGCGCCGGTGACCGGCCCGGCCTGGGCCGGGCTGCTGCCGCCGCGCACCGGCTGGCGGCCGGTCGGCGCCCCGCCGGTGGCCGAGGTGTACCCCGAACTGATGGCCGGGGTGCGGGAGTTCCGCGAGCGCAGCGAGGCCGTTCCGGCGCACCACCGCACCCGTGCGGTGCTGGACGCGCTGGCCGACGAGATCTGGTCCCGCCCGGTCTCCGTGCTGCCCGAGCTGCCGCTGCGCGCGCCGCACGCCGCGTACGTGATCGGCTTCCTGCGGCCCGGCGCCCCGCTGACCGTGCACCGGGCGGGCGGCTGGCTGCGGCTGAGCGCCCCGGCGGGCTCGGTGGCGGTGCGCACCGCGGCCGCGCCGGGAGCGGGGCTGGGGCTCAGCCCGCTCCGGTAGGCGTGGAGCGGGCTCGGCGGAGCCCGGGCTCACGGATCACGGCCTCGTGGGGCCGGCTCAGCCCGGGGTGTTGATCATCGAGGCGGCGGCGTAGGTCAGGTACTCGAGCAGCTGCTGCTCGTGCTCGTCCGCCAGGTCCAGGCTCGCCACGGCTGCCCGCATGTGGGTGAGCCAGGCGTCGTGCGCGGCCTTGTCGACCTTGAACGGGGCGTGCCGCATCCGCAGCCGCGGGTGGCCGCGCCGCTCGCTGTAGGTGCGCGGGCCGCCCCAGTACTGCATCAGGAAGAGGGCCATCCGCTCCTCGGCCGGCCCGAGGTCCTCCTCGGGGTACATCGGCCGCAGCAACTCGTCCTCCGCGATGCCTTCGTAGAACCGGTGGGCCAGCCGCCGGAAGGTCGCTTCACCGCCGACCTGGTCGTAGAAGGTCTCCTCGCTCAACGTGCCCCGCCGGATCTCTCTCACCCGACCATGGTCGCAGACGCCGACGGGGTCGTACACCGGGACCAAAGGCGTACGACCCCGTCGGGATCGGTGGGGATCAGCCGGGGAGGGTCAGTCCTCCCAGCGGAACAGCTTCCAGGAGATGCCGGTCAGCACGGCCGCGAAGAGCAGCAGGCCGCCCATGGTCGGCAGGGCGTCCATGACGCCGCCGCCGCGGGTGAGCACCGACTGGGCGGAGTCGACCAGGTAGTGCAGCGGCATGACCTCGGAGACGGCCTTCAGCCAGCCCGGGGCGCCGTCCAGCGGGAAGAACGAGCCGGACAGGAAGGACATCGGCAGCACGATGATCTGCGAGATGCCGTTGGCCGCCTCCTCGGTCTTGGCGACCGAGCCGGCCAGCAGGCCGATCGACATGAAGGCGAGCGTCGCGCAGGCCACCAGCGGGATGACCAGCCACCAGTTGCCGGTGAGCTTGAGCCCGAAGAAGCTCGTCGCGACGACCAGGAAGACGGCGGTCTGCAGGAACGCGGTCAGCAGCGAGACCAGGACCCGGGAGCTGATCACGGTGCCGGCGTTGATCGGGGCCAGCCGCAGCCGGCGCAGCACCTTGGTCTTGCGCCAGTTGACCAGCGTCAGCGCGGCGCCGAAGACCGCGCCGGTGGCGACGGCCCAGCCGAGCAGGCCGGGGGTGAGGAACTGGATCGGCTTGAGGGACTTGTCCTCGACCTGCTGGGAGTCCAGCACGAAGGCCGGCTTCTGGCCGGTGGCCGCCTGGTTGGCGGTCTGGACCACCGAGTCGAGGATGCCCTGGAGGGCGCCGGCGCGGACCTGGTCGGCGGCGGTGTAGCGCAGCTCGACGGTGCCGTCCGGGCCCTGCTTGATCAGCGCGTCGTAGTCGCCCTTGCGGACCTTCTCCAGGGTGGCGGCCTCGTCGTCGGTCTTCGTGATGGTGAGGACCTTCTCCAGGCCGGCCCGCTGGTCGCCCTGGATGGAGTCGAACAGCTTCACCGCGCCGACCTGCGCCACCTTGGCGTGGGGGCTGCCGGAGCCCTTGGTCACGGAGCCGAAGAACACCAGGAACACCAGCGGGAACAGCAGGATGAAGAAGGTCGCGGTGCGGTCGCGCTTCATCCCGAGCAGCATGGCGCGGGACAGGCTCCAGAACGCGCTGACCCGCTCCCGCTCGCCGGCGGCCGGGCCGCCGCGCCGGCCGGGGGCCTGCGGCTCGGTGGGGGTGGTGGGGGTCATGCGCGGAACTCCCGTCCGGTCAGCTGGAGGAAGACGTCCTCCAGGGTGGCGCCGCGCACTTCCAGGCCGCGCAGCGCGTTCTGCTCGGCGAGGACGCTGAGCACCGGGGCGGGAAGGCGGGTGGAGACGGAGAGCGAGACGCTGTCGTCCTCCAGGGTGGTGATGTCCGCGCCGGCCGCGGTCATCAGCTCCCGGGCCCGGTCGAGCGGGAGCTGGCCGGAGGCCACGCTGATCCGGACGGTGTCGTCGATCTCGCGGATCAGCGCCGCCGGGGCGCCGGTGTGCAGGATCTTCCCGTGGTCCATGATCGAGACCCGGTCGCAGAGCACCTCGGCCTCGTCCAGGTAGTGGGTGGTCAGCACGACCGTGCGGCCCTCGGCGTTGATGTCCCGCAGGAGGTCCCAGAGGTTGCGCCGGGACTGCGGGTCGAGGCCGGTGGTGGGCTCGTCCAGGAAGACGAGCTCCGGGTCGTGGGCCAGGGCGCAGGCGATCGACAGGCGCTGGGCCTGGCCGCCGGACATCTGGTCGGTCATCGTCCCGGCCTTCTCGGAGAGGCCGACCCGCTCCAGCATCGCGTCGGCCCGCTTGGGGCCGACCCCGTAGAACGACGCGAAGGTGCGGATGGTCTCCCGGGCCGTCAGTTTCCGGAAGAAAGCGGAGGCCTGGAACTGCACGCCGATTCGCGGCAGCAGTTTCGGATTGCGCGGCCAGGGCGCCATGCCCAGCAGTTCGACCCGGCCCTCGTCCGGTTTCCGGACGCCCTCCAGGATCTCCATCGTGGTGGTCTTCCCGGCGCCGTTGGGGCCCAGGATCCCGTAGAACTCGCCGGCCTCGACGGTGAACGACACCCCGTCGACGGCCTGCACATCCCCGTACCGCTGGCGGATGCCGTCAGCGGATATAGCAGCAGTCATGTGCCATGAGCCTAGGGGCTGGGAAGGCTCCTGCGCACACCGGTGCGGGGGAATTTGCGGATATTTTGGAGACGGCCCGAATGCGGCCGGGCCGGGCGGATGTCGAATTCCGCCCGGCCCGGCCGGAGTTGTCGGCGGAAGGCCGCCGGATAACGATTTGACGGACTTTCAGCCCCGGTGCACGGTGATGGTGGTCCAGGCGCCGATGTGGATCCGGTCGCCGTCGTTCAGCGGCACCGCGGTGTGCGGGGCGACGGGCTCCGCGCCGCCGTTCATGGTGGTGCCGTTGGTGGAGTCCTGGTCCACCAGGACCCAGCTGCCGTCCGCCTGTTCGGCGAGCAGCGCGTGCTGGTGCGAGGCGCCCGGGTCCTCCGGCGGGACGGACAGGTCGATCTCCGGCACCGTGCCGCGGTGCTGGCTGCGCCGCCCGATCCGCAGCTGGCCGCGGCCGGTCAGCGGGATCCGGCGCTCGGGGCAGTACGGCGGGAAGAACAGGCCGGCCGCCTCGGGGCCGCTGCGGGCCATCATCTCGGTGAAGTAGTCCCGGTCGGCCGAGACCACGGCGATCCAGTTGGCCCGCGCCGGCTCGGCCGGGACGGGCTCCTGGGGCTGCTGCGGCTGCGGTTGCCGCGGCGGCGCCAGGGTGAAGGAGGTGCCGAAGTCGCCGCCGCGGCTGTTCGGGCCGGGGCCGGCCGGCTGGGCGTACACCGGGCCGGAGTCCTCGCGCACCGAGGTGTCGGGGAACCCGCTCTCCGGCGCGGGCCCGTCCTGGCCGTGGCCGGCCGGGACGGGCGGGTAGCCGTAGCCGTGCGGGTGCCCGGGGGTCTGGGGCTGCTGCGGGACGGGTGGGGCGACGGCCTGCTGGGCGGCCGGCGGCGGGGCGAGCGGTCCGCCGGCCGGCGTCTGCCCGAACGGCGGCTGCCCGAAGGGGTGTTGGCCGCCCGGGGCATGGCCGGCGGGATCATGACCGGCGGGGGCCTGCGGCGGGGTGCCGCCGTAGGCCGCCGGGATGTTCAGCGGCGGCTGCTGACCGGGACCGGGCTGGGCCGGACCGGCGCCGGGCACCTGGCGGCGC
Source organism: Kitasatospora sp. NPDC002543 (assembly GCF_053594915.1). Classification (NCBI taxonomy): domain Bacteria; kingdom Bacillati; phylum Actinomycetota; class Actinomycetes; order Kitasatosporales; family Streptomycetaceae; genus Kitasatospora; species Kitasatospora sp. NPDC002543. The sequence continues at coordinate 26,885 of NZ_JBSFWR010000086.1, forward strand.
GAGGGCGTGGAGAGCTCGTAGTCGTAGCCGCACTCCTCGCAGAACCGTCCGGTCTGCGGGCTGCGGCAGATCGGGCAGACGGCCAGGCCCGCGGTGAGGCCCTGCGGTCCGGCCTGCGGCGGGACGGCCCCGTACGAGGGCGCGGCTCCGTGCGAGGGCGCGGCTCCGTGGGCGCCGTGCGGCGGCGGGGGCAGCTGTCCCGGCGGCGGCAGGGGCGCGCCGTGCGGCGGGACGGCGCCCGGCGGCATCGGCGGCGGAGGCGGCGGTGCGCCGAAGGACGCGCCGCCGTACCCCGGGTGCCCACCGGAGTGCGTGCCGGGCGCGGAGTCGGCCCCGGGCGCCCCCGGGTAGCCTCCGTGCGCCCCCGGTGCGGGGGCCGGCGGGGTCATCGGGAAGCCGCAGAAGTCGCACCAGTCCTCGGCCTGCGACTCGTGGCCCCTCGGGCAGATCGGCATCAGGTCCCCCTCGTTTCGGGCCCGCTCGGTGCGGCGTCGCGCCGGGATGTCGGTCCGGTCACGTCTTCAGCGGTCACTTCTTCACACGTACCGTCTTGGTCGACCGGGTCTCAAGGGTCATCGAGTCGGCCTCGCTCACGTTCTTACGGAACCGAACCGTACCCTCCTTCGGGTCCACCACGTCCACCACCTTCTGGAGCAGCCGGTAGGTGCCCTCGTTCCCGGTCGCGTGGGCGATCCGGACGGCGGCGCCCAGCTTGGCCGTCGCGCGGTGGACGTCCCCGGCCCGGTGGGCCTCCAGGCCCTCCTGGATGGAGGAGGCGAGCTCGGCCTGCCCGGTGTAGTGGGCGACCTGCGGGCTGATCCGGGTGGAGGAGGCCAGGTCGTCCGTCCAGACCGCCTTGACCAGGCCCTGGGTGAGCACCTCCGGGGTGCCGCCGGCGACCTGCTGGGGCAGCACCAGGCTGACCCGGGCGGCCAGCATCTCGTTGCCGACCGAGGCGGCCGGCACCTCGACGCAGACGTGGTAGTCGCGGCTCTCGTCGCCCCAGGAGCCGGTGGGGTAGTCGCCGGCCCGGGGGCCGGCCTCGGTGCGGCGGGAGGTCAGGTCCTCGACCGACGGGGCGACCTGCTTGACGAACCGGACCGTGGCGTTGGCCGGGGTCCAGATCCGCAGCGCGACATCGGCGACCTGCTTGCCCATCGCGCCGGCCATCATCGAGCGGAAGTCCTCGGCCAGGCCGGAGGGCTCGGCGACGATGTCGGTGGTGCCGAGCAGCGCCGAGGAGATCCTGCGCAGCTCGTCGATCCGCCAGTCGGTGCCCACGCCGCGGCAGTCGGCGGTGAAGTGGCCGGTCACCCGCTCGACGGTGCGGGCCAGGTCCTCGGCCGACTCGTGCTCGTTGTTGCCGTCGGTGAGCAGGACGGCGTGCCGGATGGCGATGTCGCGGCGGGTGAGGAAGAGCTGGTCGGCTTTGGCCAGCCAGGTGCCCATCGCGGTGCCGCCGGCCGCGGTGAGCCGGCGCAGCGACTCCTTGGCCTGGGCGCGGGTGATGGCGGAGGCGGTGGCCAGGGTGCCGTCGCCGGGGTAGATGTCGCGGGCCTCGTGGGTGCCGGCGACCACGGCGAAGGCGGTGCCGTCGCGCAGGGCGTCGATGGCGGCGGCGGTGGCCTCGCGGGCCCCGTTGATCTTGCTCTTGGGGTAGTCCATCGAGCCCGAGCAGTCCACCAGGACGACCACGGCCGCCGAGGCGCCGGTGCCCGCCGCGGCGGCGTCGGAGAAGCCGAGCGGCCGACCGCCCGAGGTGCCGCCGCCGGTGGAGGTGACGGTGACGATGGCGTTGACCTCGCGGGCGCCGTCGGCCAGGTACTCGTTCTGGAAGATCTCCACGTCGAATCTGGGCAGGTTCGGCTTCGCCAGAGTTGCCATGGGGCGGTCGGCTCCCGTCGGGTGAGGGGTGGACGTGCTCAGGACGGTGGGGCGGCCCGCCGGGCGGGGCCGGCGGGCCGTGCCGCCGGGGCGTCCGGCGGGTGGTCGGTCAGGCCGTCGGCGGGTGCGGCGGCTGCGGCGGGACGGGCGGTGCGGCGGGCGGGGCGGGAGCGGCGGGGGCGGTCGGCGGGACGGGCGGCGCCGGGGGGATCTCCGGGGGCGCTGCCGGGGCCGGGGGCAGCGGGGCGGCGGGGGAGCCGATCACCGGGAGGTCCGGCAGGGTCGGCTCGTAGTCCTCGTCCTCCTCCGGGGCGGGCCGGTCGGCCGACCGCGGGGCGATCACCGGCAGGTCCAGCGCGGTGGGGCTCTGTTCGGCCTCCTCGACGGCGGCGGCCGGCGGGTCGATCGGCAGCACGGCGACGGTGATGTTGTCGTGGCCGCCGGCCGCGACGGCGAACTTCACCAGGGTCTGCGCCGTGGCGAGCGGCTCGGTGCGGGCGTCCGGGCGCACGTAGTACGCCAGGTCGGTGGCCGCCTCGGCGTAGTTCCACAGCCCGTCGGTGCAGATCAGCACCACCCCGGGGACGTGCGGGGTGAAGTCGAGGGTGTGCGGGACGACCTCCTCGGCGTCGGCGCCGAGCCAGCCGGTGATCGCGTGCGCCCGCGGGTCGGCGTAGGCCTCGGCCTCGCTCATCAGCCCGGCCTCGACCATCCGGGCCGCCCAGGAGTCGTCCTGGGTGAGCCGGAACGGCTCGGCGGCGGCGCGGTCGTCCGGGATCCAGTACGCCCGGGTGTCGCCGACCCACCCGATGGTGACCCGCCCGCCCGCGGCTATCGCGCTGACGTAGGTGCAGGCGGGCGCGTTGAGGTCGGGCCTGGCGGGGCCGGCGCCGTCGGTGGCGAGGGCGGCGACGGCGTCGGCGGCGTCGGCGATGGCCCGGCGCATCGCCTGGTTCGGGTCCCGGCCGGCCTCCAGGGCGGTCAGCAGCGACTCGGAGGCGACGTCCACGGCGGTCTCCGAGGCCTCGTCCGGGCGGTCGGAGGAGGAGACGCCGTCGCACACCACGGCGACGACGACCGGCTCGCCGCCGGGCAGGGAGGTCGCGGCGACGGTGAAGGAGTCCTCGTTGCGGTGGTGGCGCACGCCGCGGTCGCTGACCCCGGCGACGCCGCCGAGGGACTTCTCCATGTGGTCGCGCGGGCGGGGCTGGGCGCCGCCGCAGCCCTCGCAGTAGCCGTCCGGGGTGACCTTCGGCTGCCCGCAGTGGACGCAGACGGGCCCGCGCGGCGAGGGTACGGCCTCGCCGCGTGCGGTGGCCCAGCTCGTGGGCATCGAGCCGGGGGCCGCCCGGCCGTCCCGGCCGGTCCCGCAGGAGCCGCAGTAGGCGTCCTCCGGCTCCATCGGCTCCGAACAGCTCGGGCACTCGGTCTGCTGCGGCATTGCTACACCCACGTCCTGGGACGGGCACGGTTGGCCCGTTCCACCATCTCGATCCTGATCTCGGCCCGGTCGGCCAACCGGGCGAGTACCCGGTAGGACTGTTCCAGGGCGAAGCGCAGTTCCCGCTCCCGTGCGGGACGTCCCAGTACCACCAGGTCGGTGGCGGGCCGGCCGGCGGCCGTCTCGGCGCCCACCCAGCCGAGGGCCGCGTCGAGCACCTCGACGGAGAGCTCCTCGCGGCGGCGGGCGTCCAGTCGCAGCGCGGTCAGCTGCGCGGAGCTCGCGCCGAGGTCGGCGGCCAGGTCGTCGGTGGGCCGGCGCTCGCGCAGCCGGGCCCGGACGGCGGCGATCCGGGCGGCCGTGTACTGGTTGGAGGCGGCCGGGACGGTCTCCAGGACGCGGACCGCGCCGGTGCGGTCCCCCTCGGCCAGGCGGACCCGGGCCAGCCCGAAGGCGGCGCTCAGGTAGGCGTGGTCGGTGGTCCAGACCAGTCGGTAGAACTCGGCCGGGTCGCCGCCGTCGCCACCGCCGTTGCCGTCGCGGAGCAGCTCGGCGCAGATGGCCAGGGCCAGCTTGGGGGCGGCCTCGCCGGGAAAGGCGTCGTAGACGGCGTCGAAGGCCTCGGCGGCGGTCCGCACGTCGGGGGCGGTGCCGCCGACGAGGGCGGTCAGGCCGCGGTACCAGACCACCCGCCAGTCGTCCGGCTGGTCCTTCTCCAGTTCGGCGAGGTGCTCGGCGGCGGCCCCGTGGCGGCCGAGTTCGAGCAGGGTGCGCAGCTCGCGCAGCCGGCTCTCGACGGAGGCGGCGGGGACGCCGGCCAGTGCGGCGAGCGTCTCCTCGGGGTCGGGGGTGACCAGGACGGCGAGGAAGCCGGCGTTGGGGTCGCCGGGGTCGACCCGGGGGACGGGCAGTGCGAGGGCCGCTGCTGCCGGGTCCAGCGGGGCCACCCGGAGCTGCCCGGACTTCTCGGTGGGCAGCAGCAACTCGGTGTCCACGACGCGCAGTTCGGGTCCGAAGAGGGTGGAGGGCGCGGGCCGGGGCCGGTCGTCCCGGAGGGCCAGGACCTCGCGCAGCACGCCGGTGAGCTGGTCGGCCATCTCCTCGGCGGAGGCGAAGCGCCGGGCCGGGTCCGGGTCGGTGGCGCGGACCAGGAAGCGGTAGTAGGACTCGTACCGGGCGAAGACCTCGACCTGCTCGGGGCCGGGCAGCGAGTCGCGGTAGGTGCCGCTGTAGCCCTGGAAGTCGAAGGTGAGCACCGCCAGGGTGCGGGCCACGGTGTACAGGTCGGAGGCGACGGACGGGCCGTCGATGGCGATCTCCGGGGCCTGGTAGCCGACGGTGCCGTAGATCGGGCCGTCGTCGTCGGACCGGCGGACCGCGCCCATGTCGATGATCTTGAGCGTGTCGCCGCTCTGGATCACGTTGTCGATCTTGAAGTCGCAGTAGACCAGGCCCCGGCCGTGCAGGTAGCCCAGGGCCGGCAGCGCCTCCAGCGCGTACGCGATCGCCTGCTCGACCGGCAGCGGTTCGCGCCGGCCGTCCGGGGTGCGGCGCTCGTTGGCGATGTCCTTGAGGGACTTCCCGCCGACGTACTCCATCACGATGTAGCCGTCGGTGGCGCCGGTCTGCGGGTCCGGGTGCTCGGCGAAGTTGATGATCCGGACGATGTTCGGGTGGTCCACCTCGGCCAGGAAGCGCCGTTCGGCGACGGCGACCGCGAGCGCGTCCTCGTCCCCGGTGTCCAGCAGGCCCTTGAGCACCACCCACTTGTCGTGCACCCGCCGGTCCATCGCCAGGTAGATCCAGCCGAGCCCGCCGTGCGCCAGGCAGCCCACCACCTCGTACTGCCCGCCGACCAGATCGCCGCGGCGCAGCTTGGGCGTGAACGAGTACGGCGTGCCGCACTTGGTGCAGAAGCCGTCCGGGCGGCCGGGGCGTCCGTTCTTCTCCCGGCCCACCGGGGCGTCGCACCTGGAGCAGAACCGCTTGCGCTCGGGCACCTCGGGGTCGACCAGCACCGCCCGGGACGGGTCGGCCGCCTCGACGGTCGGCACGGTGACCAGACCGGCGCCCAGCCGGTTGCGGGTGCCCGCGGAGGCGCCGCCCCGGGAGGAGCGGACGGAGAGCGAGCGGCCGCTGCCGGTGCCGGCCGACAGCGAGTGCGCCGAGCCGCTGCGGCCGGATCCGGCGTGGCCGGAGCCGCCCCGGCCGGGGCCGGGGGAGACCCGGGCGGAGGGGACGTGGGACCGGGTGGCGCCGGTGTCGCCGGTGCCGCGGGTGTCGCCGGTGGGCGCGGTCAGGCCGCACTCGTCGCAGTAGCCGTCCGGGTCGATGCTGCCGGAGCAGTCGCGCGGGCAGGGCGAGCCGGGGCCGGCGGGGGCTCCCGGCGCGGACGTTCCTGCCGTGGAGGTTCCCGTCGAGGAGGTCCCTGGCGCCCCGGAGGTCCCCGTGGTCCGGCCCGCAGGGGCCAGGCCGCACTCGTCGCAGTAGCCGTCGGCGTCGATCCTGCCGCTGCCGGAGCACTCCGGCCGTTCGCACGTCCCGCCCATCAACCTCAGCCCCCCTGAACCTGTCCGTCCTGAACCTGTCCGTCGGCCGGCGTCCGGCCGGCCGCCTCCTGAGCCTGTCCGTCCCCGGTCTCGGCGTGGGCCGGCCGCAGCGACTGCTGGAACCGGGCCACCGCGGCGGCCGCCGCCCGCAGGTCGCAGGGTGCGCTCCACAGGAGCCAGCGCGCCTTCTCGTACCGTTCGATCACTTCCGGGTCCTCGGCGACCCGCAGCCGCGCGGCCATCGCCTTGTAGGCGTCCAGCCGGCCGCGCAGTTCGGCCCGGACGGCCAGCGGCTGGGTCACCTCGGTGAGCGACTGCCGGGCCCGGCCCAGCTCCTTGGCGGCGGCGTCCTCCAGCGCGTCCAGCAGCGGTGCCAGCCGGCCCCACTGCCCGGCCTGGCGCAGGTCCAGCGCCGCGACGATCCGCTCGCGCAGCGCCGAGGCCGGTCCGGGCACCGCCGGCACGTCGCTGGACGCTATCTTCGCCAGCACCTCGCCGCGCGCCCGGCGGGCCTCGGCCAGGGTGGCGTCGGCCCGCTGGAGCAGGTCGCCGACGCCCTGGAGGCGTTCCTCGGCCTCGTCGCGCAGCCGCAGCAGGTCCTCCAGCTCCAGCCGGACGCCGTCCAGCGCCCGCCCGGCCCGGTCGAACCGCTCGGTGTCCACCATTCCGGCCGGGCCGGCGAAGGCCTCCCCCTCCGGGACGGTGCCGCGCTGGGCGGGCACCCGGGCCGGGCGCCACAGCGACAGCGGGTCGCCGTGCACCTCGGTGCGCAGCCCGGTGAGGTCCTTCTCGATCCCGGCCAGGTCGTCGCCGAGCGGGTGGGCGCCGGTGCGCACGCCGAGCGAGGCGGCCAGGGTGCGCACCCGCTGGAGTTCGGCGAGCAGCAGGTCGATCCGGGCGGGCAGCGCCGACCAGACCGCGTCGGCGGCGCTGACCACCTCCAGCACGGTGGCGTACCAGGAGTTCATCCGGGTCATCAGCGCGTCCAGGCTGATCCGCTCGACCAGCCTGGCCGGCGCGCCGAGCACCTGCGGGCCGTCCGGCACCACTCCGCCCGGGACGGTCACCGCCTCGCCGGTCAGCAGTTCGCTCAGCTCGGCCAGCTCGGGTGCGCCGGGCTTGGCCTTGCGGGCCCGGACGGCCCGGGCCGAGGCGAGCGCCTCGGAGTAGCGGTCGAACAGTGCCCAGAGCAGTGGCAGGCCCTTGCCGGCGACCGACCAGCGCTCCAGGGTGCGCCCGGACAGCTCGGCGCCGTCCAGCAGCCGCAGGCCCGGGTGGTCCTGGAGCGCGAGCAGCGCGGACTCGACCGCGTCCCGCTCCGCGCCGAGGCGGGCGAGCGCGCGGTCCACCTCCTCCCGGCTCAGTACCGGGCCAGCCGATGCCGCCACCGCGGTGTCCTTCCTTCCTCGCGTGCGATCCGGACGTGCCTGACGTGCGGTCCCACGACAACCCCCGTGCCCACCACCGGTCTCCCCGTGGTGATCGTCCCGAACCCTAGCCGGTGACCGTTCGGGCGGTGCGGGCGCGGGGCGTCAAGCCGTTGTCGGCGCTCCGCTGACGGGCCGTGCGCCACCTCTTCCGCGCCCTCCCGCGCGCCGTCCCGGAGGTCGTCCCGGACGTCGTTCCGGACGTCGTCCCGCCGGGTCGGCCGCCGCGGCGGTTCAGCGGGTGCCCGGCCAGTACCGGTCGGCGTCGATCTTCAGGTACGGCTCGAGCCAGTGGTTGTACGAATCGGTCCAGTCGCCCCGGGCGTGGTAGTCGGCGAGCACCTGGTTGACGCGGGCGATCAGGTCGGTGTTCTTCTCGTTCACGGCGACGCCGATCGTCTCCTCCTGGATCGCGCCGGGAACGATCTGCACGGTCTGGTCCTGGGCGGCCTGACCGGCCGCCAGGATGTCGTCGGTCATGGTCGCGTCGACCTCGCCGAGCTGCATCCGGACCAGGCAGTCCAGCTGGTTCGCCACCGTGACGACCTTCCCGGCGGTCTTCTTCTTCTCGACCACGTCCAGCGCGGTGGTTTCCTCGGCGACGCAGACCCTCTTGCCCTTGATCGCCTCGTCGATGTCCTTCGGGTGGGACGTCTGCGGCACCAGGACGCGCTGGCTGATCTTGAAGTACGGCGTGGAGAAGGCGACGCCCTTCATCCCGCACTTGACCGTCATGGTGCGGACGATCAGGTCGACCCTGCCGCTCGTGATGGCGGGCACCCGGTCGCCCGTGGCCACCGGCTTGAACACCACTTTGTTCTTCTGCGGGTCCGCGCCGTTCATGACGGCCGCGCCGATGGCCCGGGCGAGGTCGATGTCGAAGCCCTCGATCTGCCCGGTCTTCGGGTTGCGGGCGCCCCAGCGGTAGCTGTTCTGGTCCACGCCGATCACCAGGGTGCCCTTGTCCTTGACGGCCTTCACAGCCGGGCCGTCGGCGGTGCTCGGCGGCACGCTCTTGTGGACGTCGCAGTCGTCGGCCTGATCCTGCCGCACCTCCAGCGGTGCGGCGGTCGCGGCCGTCGGCGCGGCGCCGACGGGGCCGCCGCCGGCGAGCACGGCCGCGCCGGCCGCCAGCAGGGCCAGCGCGGCGGCGGGCCTGGTGGTTCTCCGGAAGGTCCTGTTGCGCATCGGTGCGTCTCCCTTGCCCGTTACCGGTACTCGGCCAGTCGTCGGCCCAGGCCGCGCAGCGCGGCGGCCGCGGCCACCAGGCCGGACAGCGCGACGGCGACGGCGGCGGCGCGCAGATCCCAGTCGGTGCCCTTGGCGGCGTTCGTGAGGCTCTTCTGCTCGGCTTCGGCGGCCTTCCCGAGTGCTTCGTCGGTGGCCTTGAAGAAGGCGTCGGCGGTGGTGCCGCCGCCGTCGGCCGTCACGGTCGCCTTCAGCGCGCCCTCGTAGTCGGTGCTGTTGACCTCCAGTGCCCGGGCCGCCTCGTGCTGCCGGAGCCAGGAGCCGTACTGCTCGGTGGCCTTCGCGATGTCGCCGGCGGCGTCGGCGGGGGCGAGCTTGAGGGCCTCGCCGAGGGTGCCGCCGCCCGGCCTGCGGGTGCCGTCCGGGGCTGACCCGTCCAGGTGCGTGATGGTCGCCGTCCACGCGTCGGTGTACTTGGCGGTCGAGCCGCGGGCGACGAAGTGCAGGTTCTCGTTCAGCCGGGCGGTCAGCACGTCCACCCGGGCGGAGTTGAGCGCGCGCAGCGGGGCCGCGCCCTGCTCGAAGCTGCGCTGGAGCGCGAAGGTCGTGCCCAGTCCGGCGGCGGTCAGCCACAGGGTGCCGGCCAGCACGGCGGCGGTGGCGCCCAGCAGCCCGATGTTGAACACCCGGTTGGTGCGGCGGAACAGCGTCAGCTGCACCCAGACCAGCGCCGCCAGGGTGACCAGCCCCAGGCCGTACGCCGCCCACGGCACCGCCTTGGCCGCGGCGTAGTCGGCGGCGAGTTCCCGGTCCTCGTAGTCGGAGAGCCGGCCTGCGGTCTGCAGCAGCTCCTTCTGCATCTGCTCGGAGGCGTAGCGCAGGTAGGCCCCGCCGAGCGGGATGCCCTGCCGGTTGTCGGCCCGGGCGTTCTCCACCAGGCCCGCGTAGACCGTTAGTTGCTGGCCCAGGAGGGTCAGTGGTTCCTTCGCCCGAGAGGCCGTGCCGGCCAGGGCGGCGGCGCTGGTGATCAGCTCGGCGGTGCGGGCGAGGTCCTGCTCGTACTCCTTGCGGACCGTGGTGGGCTCGTTGCCGGCCAACAGGAAGCCGGTGGTCGCGGTGGTGGCGGCACCGGCCAGTCTGCGGTGGATCTCGGCGGCGTCCCGGCTGAGCGGCTGGCTGTGGGTGACCACCCGCTCGGCGGCCCGTGCCCTGTCCTCCAACTGCCAGGCGGTGAGCCCGCCGAAGGCGATGGTGAGCACCGCGAGCACCACGCCGGCCAGCCTCAGCCGGTTGGGCGGCGTGCGGGTGGCCTGTGCGAGCCGGGCGCGCACGCCGGTGCTGACGGCAGTCGAGAGGCGCGTCGCGGGTGCCTTGCCAGGTCCGGTCGCCGGGGGAGCGCCGCCGGGCCTCGCGAGCGGGGCCGCTCCGGGTGCGGGCGTCGTGACCGGCGCCACCGGTACGGCCGGCGCCGCCGGTACGGCCGTCGCGACCAGTGCGCCCGGCGCTCCCTGCGGCCCCGGCCGGTTCGGCCGTGCCGGGTGCGCGGTGCCGGATGCGCCGTTGCCTGCTGGTGTTGCCACCCGCCTCATCCTCCCCTGGGGCCGGACCCGTCCCCGGGGCCCGACCGATGGCAGCAGTATGGCCGTGACTCCCCCCGGCCACACCCGACTTGCGCCGATCTTGAGCATGTCGTGCACGTTCCCCCGGGCGGCCCGTGCCGCCGGTGCGGCTCCGGCCGGCCGTCCCGAGGGGCGGCGAACCGTCCGACGCGGATCGCGCCCCCGGCGGTTCCCGGGCGGGGTCCCGGCGCTTCTCCCGGCGGGTGCCTCGGCAGGTCCCCCGACGGGTGCGTCGGCGGGTCCCCGGCGGGTGCGTCGGCGGGTCCCCCGGCCGGGCGGAGCGCGGGGGCCGTTCCGGAGCGCGGGGGCCGCCCGCGGGCGGGCGATCCCGGGTGCGGTCCGCCTTCGCTCCGTACGATGGAGGTATGCGCCTGCTTGGAACGATCTCGCCCGACCGCCCGCTGCTCGTCGTCGCCGTGCGCGAGGAGGCCGCTCACCTGGACGGTCGGCTGCCCGTGCTGCTCACCGGGATCGGGAAGGTCAACGCCGCGGTCGCGCTGACCACCGTCCTCGCCCAGGGCGAGAAGCCCTCCGAGGTGATCAACCTCGGCACGGCCGGCGCGCTGCGCCCCGGCTGGGAGGGCACCCACCACGTGGTCCAGGTGATCCAGCACGACCTCGACACCGCCGCCCTGCACGCGCTCACCGGGCGTGAGTACGGTGCACCGCTGGTGATCGGCAAGGGCGACGGGCCGGTGCTGGCCACCGGGGACCTCTTCGTCTCCGACACGGCCGCCCGCGACCGGCTCGCCGAGCACGCCGACCTGGTGGACATGGAGGGCTACGCCGTCGCCACCGTCGCCCACCGGGCCGGGGTGCCGGTACGGCTGGTCAAGCACGTCAGCGACGAGGCCGGGGACGGCGCGGGCCACACCTGGAAGGAGGCGGTGGACGGCTGTGCCCGCGAGCTGGCCGACTGGGTGGTCGCCCAGGGCTGGTGACGTCGCGTCACGGTCTGGCTAGGGTGGCGCGGTGACCGACACCGACACCGGGCGGAGCACGCCCTCCGACGTCCGTCCGCCGAGCCTGAACGCGGACGAGCCGACCACTCTGCTGGCCTTCCTCGCCTACCTGCGCGCGGCGGTGATCGCCAAGCTCGACGGGGTCTCCGACGAGGACGCCCGGCGCCCCGGCGTGGCCTCCGGCACCAGCCTGCTGTGGTTGGTGCGGCACCTCGCCGTGGTCGAGGACAACTGGTTCACCTGGGCCTACCGGGGCGTGGGCGAGGCGCCCCGGGAGACGGACGGCGAGTCGCTGGACGGCGCGACGGTGGCCGCGGAGGTGGCCGCCTACCGGGAGGCCATCGGGCGCTCCGACGCGGTGGTCGCGGCCGCCCCGGACCTGGACCGGCCGGGCGCGCGCTCGCTGCGGCCGGACGCCGTCGAGGGGCCGTCGCTGCGCTGGGTGCTGGTCCACATGATCGAGGAGACCGGGCGGCACGCCGGGCACGCGGACATCATCCGCGAACAGCTGGACGGCGCGATCGGACGCTGAGGGCGCAGAGTGCGCCGACGGCGCAGAGTGCGCCGACGGCGCCGAGTGCGCCGACGGTGCCCGGGCCGGGGAGGGCAGCCGCCGTCCACGCCCCGGGCACCCGCCCCGGGCACCCCGGTCAGGCGTTCCGGAAGGC
>NZ_JBSFWR010000087.1:0-38446 GCF_053594915.1 Kitasatospora sp. NPDC002543
TCCCCCGGCGTCCCCGGCCGGCGCCCCCCCCCCCCACCCCGCTGGGGGCCCGCCCCCCCGGCCGTTTCGCGTCGCCGCGCGCTGTTTCGCGTCGCCGTTCGTCCGCCCGGTGCGGACCCGGTGCGGACCCGGTGCGGACCCGGTGCGGACCTGGTGCGGACCCGGCGCGGACTCGGTGCGGACCCGGTGCGGGCCCGCTTCAGCGCTTGCGCAGCCAGTCGGCGAAGGCCGCCAGGGCCGGGCCCGGGTCGCGGCGGCCGAGGCCGAGCCGGAAGCGGTCCGCCGGGGACGGGGTCAGCTCCGAGCGGAAGACGTCGCCGGGCAGCAGCAGCACGCCCGCCTCCTGGACCAGCCCGGCGCAGAACTCCGCCACGCCCTCCGGTCCCAGGTACCGCGGGTAGGCGGCGCAGCCGCCGTCCGGCGCGCGCCACTCGAAGAGGTCGGCGAACTCCGCGAAGAAGGCGTCGAACAACGGCAGGTTCTCGGCGATGATCGCGCGGTTGCGCTCCAGGATCCGCTCCCGGGCGGTGACGGCGATCCGGGCCAGGACCTCGCTCGGCGCCGAGTTGCAGATCGTGGTGTAGTGCTTGGCCCGCTCCAGGCGCGAACGCAGCTCCTTGTCCCGGCAGGCGATCCAGCCGATCCGCAGGCCGGCCAGGCCGAGCGACTTGGAGACGACGTTGAGCGACAGGGCCCGCTCGGAGAGGTCGGCGGCCTGCGGCAGGGTGCGGGCCCGGTCGAGCTCCAGGCCCCGGTAGACCTCGTCCGAGAACAGCCGGATGCCGCGCTCGTCGCAGAGCTCGACCAGCCGGACGAAGTCGGCGGCGTCGATCACCTTGCCGGTCGGGTTGTTCGGGAAGTTGACCGACAGCACCTTGGTGTTCGGCCGCAGCGCCGCCTCGACCGCGTCCAGGTCCAGCGCCCAGTCCCGCCCGGGGTCCAGCGCGACGCCGGTGACCTCGCAGAGCGAGAGCGGGATGGTCTCGGCGGACTGGTAGCCGGGGGTGAGCACCACCGCGTGGTCGCCCGGTTCGAGCAGCACCTGCATGGCGAGGTTGATCCCCTCCTGGGCGCCGCCGAAGCAGATCACGTCGTCCTCGCCGACCCGCTCGTACATCCCGGCGACGGCGCGGCGCAGCCCCGGGTCGCCGAAGGTCTCGGTGTAGCCGAGGGCCAGGGTGTCCCAGGCCTCGCGGTCCTCGGGGCCGGCCAGGGCGAGCAGTTCGGCCATCGTCATGGTCTGCGCGTCGGAGGCGGCGAGGTGGTGGCGGGCGGTGAACTCCCAACGCGAGAAGTGGGTTTCGAGCCGGAAGTCGGGGAGGCTGGTCACTGGTGGTACTCCTTGCTGGGGCCCGCCGGGTGGTGCTTGAGCTCGGCGAGCAGGCTGTAGGCGGTGGAACGGGAGATCCGCAGCGCGGTGGCGACGGCGGGGACGGCGCGCCGGACGGCGAACACCCCGGCCCGGTCGAGTTCACCCAGGACGGCGAGCCGGTCCTCGCGGGTGAAGCGCTCCAGCGGGCGGCCCCGGTCGCGGACGTGGCCGCCGACCACGTCGTTGATCCGCTCCGACCAGTCGCGCTCGAAGAGCGGTTCGGGGCGCGGGGCGGTGGGGGCGGCGAAGCCGGCCAGCAGGGCGGCGGCCTGCTCCAGCGGGCCCCGGTCGAGGTTGACGCAGAGCACCGCCGCGGGCCGTCCGGCGTCGTCGCGCAGCACGGCGCTGACGGAGGAGAGCTTCCGCCCGTCGGGCAGCAGTTTCTCGTACGGGCCGTACACGTCGGGGGCGGCGGGGTCGATCCCGTCGAGTTCGCCGAGCAGCGACGGGTCCCCGGGGGCACGGGGGGTCATCGGGTTCCAGATGGCGAGGACCCGGTCGGTGGCGGGGTCGTGCAGCACCACCTCGGCGTAGGGGCCGAGCAACAGGGCCACCGCGCGGCACACCGATGACCAGGTCCGCACCCGCGGGTCGGGGTTCTCCTCAGGCATGACTGGACTGTACGTCCAGATCGGACGCTTCGTCCAGCTCTTTCACGCGCCGGGCCCCGCCGAAGGGTTTCGGCGGGGCCCGGCGTGACGGCCCGCGGGCGGGGCGGGCGCTACTTGCAGGTGATCAGCAGCCCGAGCAGCGCGGAGCAGCTGCGGGTGGCCCGGCTGGTGGCGGGCGACGGGTCGGCGGGCACCCCGGCGGTGCGGGCCACGGTGACGTCCCAGCTGCGGAGCAGCGTGAACAGACCGACCCCGATCGAGAAGTGCCGGGTGGTGCTCGCCCCCTTGGCCAGCGGCGCGGTCAGCGCGCAGCCGAGCTTCCCGGCGGCGACGGCGCAGTCCCCGGAGGTCGTGGTCAGCCCGGCGGGCAGGTCGGCGGTGACGGTGGCCGAGGTCAGCGGGTCGGGGCCCTGGCCGGTGAGGGTGACGGTGTAGTCGACCCGGCTGGAGAGCAGCCCGTTCACCGGGGTCGCGGTGAGCGCGACGCCCAGGTGGGCGGCGGGGGCGGTGTAGGTGAAGCGGTCGGCGGCGACGGCCGCGCTGGTGCCGCCGGGCGCGGTGACCCGCACGTCCACCGGGCCGGTGACGGTGGTGGCGGGGGCGGTCGCGGTGCAGCCGGCCTTGCCGCAGCTGAACGAGGCGGCGGCGCCGGCCGCGCCGAAGGTCACGCCGGTGGCTCCGGCCAGGTCGGTGCCGGTGATGGTGACGGTGGTGCCGCCGACCCCGGAGCCGCCGTTCGGGCTGATCGCGGTCACCTCCGGCACCGGCAGCGGGAAGTTCACCACGTCGACGGCGTTGCCGGTGAAGTCGGCGAGGTAGCCGTGCCGCCCGTCGGCGGCGACGGCCAGGCTGTACGGGGCGGCGCCGACCGGGACGGTCGCGGTGACCGTCCGACTCGCGGTGTCCACCACGCTCAGGGTGCTGTCGGCGTAGTTGGAGACGTAGGCGGCCGCGCCGTCCGGGGAGAGCGCCACGGCGTAGGGGCCGGAGCCGACCGCGACGGTGCCGAGGACGGTACCGGCCGCGGTGTCGATCACGGCGGCGGTGGCGTCGTCGCCGTCGGCGACCCAGAGCCGGGTGCCGTCCGGGGAGAGCGCGAGGCCGAAGGCGCTGTGGCCGACGGGGACGGTGCCGCTCACCGTGCCGGTCGTGGTGTCGACCACGGTGACCGCCTTCGCCCCGGAGGCGGCGACGTACAGCCGGGCGCCGTCCGCGGAGACGGCCAGACCGTGCGGTTCGGCGCCGACCGGGACGGTGGCGGTCACGGTGCCGGACGAAGTGTCCAGCACGCTCACGGTGGCGGCGCCCGCGTTGCTCACGTAGGCGCGCGAGCCGTCCGGCGAGAGGGCCAGGCCCCAGGGCTGGGCGCCGACCGGGACGGTCGCGGTGACGGCGCCGGTGGCGGTGTCCACGACGCTGACGGTGTTGTCCAGGTGGTGCGTCAGGTAGGCCCGGTGGCCGTCGGGGGACACGGCCACCGCGTAGGAGCCGCTCCCGGCGGTGAAGGTGCCCGAGACGGTGTTGCTCGCGGTGTCCAGCACGCTGACGGCGCCGCTGCTCTGGCTGGTCACGTAGGCGTGGGCGCCGTCCGGCGTCAGCGCGACGCCCGCCGGGTACGGCGCCACCGCGACGTGCGCGGCGACGGTCGGCGGCGGCGTGACGGCCTCGGCCGTCGCGGGCAGCGACAACAGTGCGGCCGTGGTCGCGGTTATCGCGGCCACGGCCGTCCTGGTGCGGCGGGGTGTGCGGGGTGTTCTCACGGGGTCCTCCGGCTGCTCGGCGGTACGGACGGTGCGGGTGTGGTGGTGTTCGGAGCCGGGGGAAGCGTAGAAGCCGCCATGACATTGCGTCAGGGAGTGACTACAAATGTCGCCAACTGTTCGAATTCGATCGCCATCCCCCTCCGACCCGCGTGACCAGGGTCTCGGCCGACGTCGTGCAGCAAATTGGAGTTGCAGAGTCGCATTCGATAGCGTTTCGAACGTGAGGCTGACCAAGAGCACCGACATCGCCCTGCGGATCGCCATGCGACTGGCCGTCCTGGGCGAGGGCGACAACCCGACCACCCGCGAGGTGGCCGAGTCGGTCGGCGTGCCGTACACCCACGCGGCGAAGGTGGTCAGCCGGCTGCAGCACCTGGGGGTGGTGGAGGCCCGGCGCGGTCGCGGCGGCGGGCTGATGCTCACCTTCGCCGGGCGGACCGGCTCGCTCGGACTGCTGCTGCGGGAGCTGGAGGGGGTCGGCGACGTGGTCGGCTGCGAGGACGACCCGCCGTGTCCGCTGCGGGCCGCGTGCCGGCTGCGCGGCGCGCTGCGGGCCGCGCAGGAGGCCTTCTTCGCCGCGCTCGACCACCTCTGCGTCGACGACCTGGTGGCCTCCCCCACCGGTCCGGTGCTGCTCAGCCTGACCGCCCGACCCGCCGACACCGCCGGACCCACCGGCTGATCGGCCCACCCGGGGCCGCACACCCCTTTGCGGCCTTTAATGCGAATCTCAGATACCACTTAGGAGCCGACTGATGCTGTCCGCGAAGTCCGCCGAGGTCATCGAGGCCACCCTGCCCGTCGTGGGCGCCGCCATCGGTGACATCACCCCGCGCTTCTACGACCGGCTGTTCGCCGCGCACCCCGAGCTGCTGCGCGACCTCTTCAACCGGGGCAACCAGGCCAACGGCAGCCAGCGCGAGGCCCTGGCCGGCTCGATAGCCGCCTTCGCCACCGCGCTGATCGCCCACCCGGACCAGCGGCCGGACGCGATGCTCGCCCGCATCGCCCACAAGCACGTCTCCGTCGGCATCACCGACGACCAGTACAAGATCGTCCACGAGCACCTGTTCGCCGCCATCGTGGAGGTGCTCGGCGAGGCCGTCACCCCCGAGGTCGCCGCCGCCTGGGACGAGGTCTACTGGCTGATGGCGAACGCCCTGATCGCCATCGAGGGCCGGCTGCGCGCCGAGGTCGCCGCCGGCGGCGATCCGAGCGACCTGTGGCGCAGCTACACCGTGGTCGCCCGCGTCCAGGAGACCGAGGCCGTCACCACCTACCTGGTCCGCCCGGCCGACGGCCTCCCCGTGCCGGCCTTCCGCCCCGGCCAGTACGTCTCGGTCCGCACCGAACTCACCGACGGCGCCCACCAGATCCGCCAGTACAGCCTCTCCGGCGGCGCCGACGGCGCCCTGCGCTTCAGCGTCAAGCGCGAGGACGGCGGCGAGGTCTCCGGCCACCTGCACGACCACCTGAAGGCCGGCGACACCATCGAACTGGCGCCCCCGCTGGGCGACATCGCCCTCGCCGACGGCGACGGCCCGGTGCTGCTCGCCTCCGCCGGCATCGGCAACACCCCGATGACCGCCATGCTCGACCACCTGGCCGCCACCGGCTCCACCCGGCGGATCGTCTCCGTGCACGGCGACCGCGACCAGCTGAGCCACGCCTTCCGGGCCGAGCTGGCGCAGCACACCGCCGACCTGCCCAACGCCACCTCGCACGTCTTCTACGAGCGGCCGCTCGGCGAGTGGCCGGCCGAGCGCACCGGGCTGGTGGACCTCTCCACCGTCGAGGTCCCGGCCGGCACCACCGCCTACCTCTGCGGCCCGATCCCCTTCCTGCGCGCCGTCCGCGAGCAGCTGCTGACCGCGGGCGTCCCGGCGGCGGACATCCACTACGAGGTGTTCGGCCCGGACCTCTGGCTCGGCGCCTGAACCGCGCCCTCCGGGCCTGACGGCCCCTGAGGCCCCGGCGGTCCCCGGGATCCCCGAGGTCCCACCACGGCACCGGTCCGCTCGGTACGATCACGAGCGGCCCGGTGCCGTTGGCGCAGAGGGTCCCGGCAGGAGGGAGCCCGGATGCGGGTCGCGCTGTTCGCCACCTGCGTCAACGACGCGCTGTTCCCGGCCACCGCGGTGGCCACCGTCCGGCTGCTGGAACGGCTCGGCGTGACGGTGGACTTCCCCGCCGGGCAGACCTGTTGCGGGCAACCGCAGTACAACACCGGCTACCGCAGGGGCTGCGAGCCGCTGGTCCGGCGCACGGCGCGGGCCTTCGCCGGGTACGACCACGTGGTGACGCCCTCGGGGTCCTGCGTGGCCATGGTCCGGGACAACTACCCCCGGATCGGCGCCCGGGCCGCCGCCGAGGGCCGCGGCACCGAACTCGCCGACCTGGCCACCGGCCTGGCGCCACGGGTCCTCGAACTGACCGAGTTCCTGACCGACGTGCTCGGGGTCGAGGACGTCGGCGCGCACTTCCCGCACACCGTCACCTACCACCCGTCCTGCCACGGACTGCGCCTGCTCGGCCTCGGCGAGCGCCCGCGCCGGCTGCTGAACGCCGTCCGGGGCCTGGAACTGGTCGAACTGCCCGGGGCCGAGGAGTGCTGCGGCTTCGGCGGCACCTTCGCGGTCAAGAACGCCGCGGTCTCGGCGGCGATGGCCGAGGACAAGATCGCCAACGCGCTCGGCACCGGCGCCCGCGTGCTGTGCGGAGCCGACAACTCCTGCCTGCTGCACCTCGGCGCCACCCTGCGCCGCACGGGCGCCCCACTGCGGCCGGTGCACCTGGCGGAGATCCTGGCCGGCACCGAGGAGCACCCGTGGAGCCCGTCGTGAACAGCGCTTTCCTCGGCATGCCCGCCTTCCCCCGGGCCGCCGCCGGAGCCGTACGGAACGAGCGGCTGCGCGCCAACCTGCGGCACGCCACCCACACCATCCGCGACAAGCGGGCCAAGGCCGTCGCCGAACTCGCCGACTGGGCGGAGCTGCGCGCCGCCGGAAAGGCGATCAAGGACCACACGCTGCGCCACCTCGACCACTACCTCGCGCAGTTGGAGGAGTCCGTCACCGCGGCCGGCGGCACCGTGCACTGGGCCGCCGACGCCGAGGAGGCCAACCGGACCGTCGCCGGGCTGGTCAGGGCCGCCGGGGCCGGCGGCCCGGAGAAGCCCGAGGTGGTCAAGGTCAAGTCGATGGCCACCCAGGAGATCGAGCTCAACGAGGCGCTGGCCGCCGAGGGCATCACCGTCTACGAGACCGATCTCGCCGAGCTGATCGTGCAGTTGGGCGACGACCGGCCCTCGCACATCCTGGTGCCGGCGATCCACCGCAACCGGGCCGAGATCCGGGAGATCTTCGCCGACCGGATGGCCTCCTGGGGCCGCCCGGCGCCCGAGGGCCTCACCGACTCCCCCGCCGAACTCGCCGAGGCCGCCCGGCTGCACCTGCGGGAGAAGTTCCTGCGCGCCGAAGTCGCCGTCTCCGGCGCCAACTTCATGGTCGCCGAGACCGGCACCCTGGTGGTGGTCGAGTCCGAGGGCAACGGCCGGATGTGCCTCACCCTGCCGCGCACCCTGATCTCGGTGGTCGGGATCGAGAAGGTCGTACCGACCTGGCGGGACCTGGAGGTCTTCCTCCAACTGCTCCCACGCTCCTCCACCGCCGAACGGATGAACCCGTACACCTCGCTCTGGACCGGGACGACACCGGGCGACGGCCCGTCCGAGTTCCACCTGGTGCTGCTCGACAACGGCCGCACCGCCGCGCTCGCCGACCAGGTCGGCCGCCAGGCGCTGCGCTGCATCCGCTGCTCGGCCTGCCTCAACGTCTGCCCGGTGTACGAACGGGCCGGCGGCCACGCCTACGGATCGGTCTACCCAGGGCCGATCGGCGCCATCCTGACGCCCCAACTACGCGGCGTGGAAAGCCCGGTGGACGCCTCGCTGCCGTACGCCTCCTCGCTCTGCGGGGCCTGCTACGAAGTCTGCCCGGTGGCCATCGACATCCCCGAGGTGCTGGTGCACCTGCGCGAGCGGGTCGCCGAGCAGGGCGGCCACCCGATGGAACGGGCCGCGATGGCCGCCGCCGGGTTCGTCCTGGACCACCCGGCGGCGCTCGCCGCCGCCGAGCGGCTGGCCGGCCGCACCCGGCGGCTGCACCCGCGCCGGCTGCCCGGGCCGGGGCGGGCCTGGACCGACACCCGGGACCTGCCCGAGGTGCCCGCCGAACCGTTCCGCGACTGGTGGCGGAGGAACCGCACATGACCACGCCCGATCCCGCCCGACCCCACCGCCCCGGCAGCTCCAGGGAGTTGATCCTCGGCCGGATCCGGTCCGCGCTCGGCAACACCGTCGAGCCGGCCGGACAGCCGCTTCCCCGCGACTACCTGACGGCGCACGTGCCGACCGACGACCCGGCGGCCCTGCTCGACCTGCTGCACCGCAACCTGGCCGACTACCGGGCCCTGGTGCACCGCTGCCGGGAGGACGAACTGCCGCACCGGATCGCCGGGTTGCTGGCCGAACGGGGCAGCCGGACGGTCGCGGTGCCGGCCGGGCTGCCATCCGGCTGGCTCGCCGACGCCGAAGCCGAGGGGGTCGAACTCCTCCCGGACGACGGGACGCTGACCGCCGCCCGGCTGGACGCCGTGGACAGCGTGGTGACCGGCTGCGCGCTGGCCGTCGCCGAGACCGGGACGATCGTGCTGGACGCCGGCCCGGGCCAGGGCCGACGCCTGCTCTCGCTCGTCCCCGACCACCACGTCTGCGTGGTGCGGGCGCCGGAGCAGATCGTCGCCTCGGTGCCGCTCGCGCTGCCGCGGCTCGATCCGGTACGGCCGCAGACCTGGATCTCGGGGCCGTCCGCCACCAGCGACATCGAGCTGGACCGGGTGGAGGGCGTGCACGGGCCGCGCACCCTGGAGGTGCTGCTGGTCACGGCGGCGACGGACGGGAACGGCGTCGCTGCGGCCCGAGCCGTCACGCCGGCCTGAGCTGTCACCCCGGCCCGAGCCGTCACTACGGCCTGAGCTCCAGGGTGCAGCACTTCGCCCCGCCGCCGCCCTTCAGCAGCTCCGACACGTCCACCGGGACCGGCTGGTAGCCGTGCTCCGCCAGCCGGCCGGCGAGGTTCTTGGCGGCCTCCGGCAGCAGCACCCGGCGGCCGTCCGACACCGCGTTGAGCCCGAACACCTCGGCGTCGGCCCGGTCCGCGAGGATCGCGTCCGGGTAGAGCGCCCGCAGCACCGAACGGCTGTCGGCGTCGAAGGCCTCCGGGTAGTACATGACGTGGTCGTCGGCGAGAACCGCCAGCGCGGTGTCCAGGTGGTAGAAGCGGGGGTCGACCAGGGTCAGGCTGACCACCGGGACGCCGAACAGTTCCCCGGCCTCGGCGTGCGCGGCGCGCGAGGTGCGGAAGCCCGTCCCGGCGAGCAGCCGGCGGCCCACCACCAGGTGGTCGCCCTCGCCCTCGTTGACGTGCCAGGCCCGGCGCACCTCGCGGTAGCCGTGCTCGCGGAACCAGGCCTGGTAGGCCTCCGACTCACCGGCCCGCTCCGGGTGCCGGAAGGTGGCCACCAGGGCCCGGCCGTCCAGCACGGTGGCGCCGTTCGCGGCGTACACCATGTCGGGCAGGCCGGGCACCGGGTCGATCAGCTCGACGGTGTGGCCGAGCCGGCGGTACGTCCAGTAGAGCCGATCCCACTGGCGCAGGGCGAGCGCGGTGTCGGTGGGCTGGGTGGGGTCCATCCACGGGTTGATCGCGTAGTCCACGGTGAAGTGCGTCGGCCGACACATCAGGTAGCGCCGCGGCCGGGCGTGGCGCTCCGGGGTCTGTGTGCGCATGGCTCAACCGTCCTTGGATCGCGGGGAATTCGCCGCACGGAGTTCGGGGTCCGCGGGGCCCGGACACCTTCGTTCCCAAGGCGGCTGCCCCGGCGGACCCATTCGTACACCCGGGCGGACGCTCCAGGCGGTCGCACACCCCCGCGCACCCGGCGCAGGCACCGGCGCACCGGCC
The DNA here is from genome assembly GCF_053594915.1 of Kitasatospora sp. NPDC002543. NCBI lineage: Bacteria > Bacillati > Actinomycetota > Actinomycetes > Kitasatosporales > Streptomycetaceae > Kitasatospora > Kitasatospora sp. NPDC002543. The sequence continues at coordinate 9,770 of NZ_JBSFWR010000087.1, forward strand.
CGCCGGACGGACGCGGAAGCGCCAGGTGCCGTCACCGTCGGCGGACGGCCGCCGCTACCAGCGGACCGCGGCGAAGTCCACGGGCCTCGGCCGCAGCTCCCGGCACCGCTCGGCCAGCGCCCGCAGCCGGCGGTCCGCCTCCTCCGGGGGCATCCGCCGCCGGTCGCCGTGGCCGGGCAGCAGCCACTCGAAGCGCAGCACGCCGACGGCGCGCCGCAGCGAGGCGGCGAGCTCCTCGATCGAGTACCAGGTCACCGACTCCGCCACCTCGATGTCACCGGCGCCGCGGGACCAGTACAGGCTGTCGCCGCTGAAGCAGTACCGCTCGTCCGCCAGAAGGACCACGCTGCCCCGGGTGTGGCCCGGGAACGGGTGGGCGACCAGGCCGGGCGACACCTCCGTCGGCGCGGTGCCGCGCAGCACCCGGTCGGCGTCGGGGGCGGCCGACAGGTCCCCCTCGTGGATCCAGAGCCGGGCGCCCAACCGGTCGGCGTACGCCCGGCCGTGCGCGGCGTGGTCGCCGTGGGTGAGCAGGACGTCGGTGACCGGGCCGAGTGCGGTGTACCGGGCGGCGAGGGCCTCGCTGTAGCGCGGCGTGTCCACCATCACCCACCCGGTCGGCCGGCGGCAGAGGTAGGAGTTGGCGCCCGCGGTGCGGCGGGAGTTGTGGCCGAGCAGCAGCAGGCCGTCGGCGAGAGCCAGCGGGAACGGGTCCCCGGCCGGGTCCAGCGGCCCGGTGCCGGGCCGGACGGAACGGGTCGGACAGGCGTGGGCGGCCGCGAGCAGCTGTCGTCGCTCCGCCGCGTCGCGCGGCTGGCGGACCAGCACGGAGCGGCCCTCCAGCTCGCGGACCAGGCCGGGCGCGAGCTGTCGGGCGACGTCGCAGTTGGTGCACCGGTCGTCGATGGACCAGTTCTCGGGACGGTCGGGACGCAGGTCGGTGGTCATGGCGCACTACCCCCAGGAGGACGGCGGCCGGACCGGCCGCTCCCTTCGAGCATCCGCCGGTGGGGCCGGAAAGCGGAAGGGGGTGCCGATCTTGTGCTTTCCGGGCACCGGCTCTCTGCGGCGCCGCGGGTCCCCGTGGACGTCCGCGGACGTCCGTGGACATCCGCCGCCCGGACGGGCCCACGGGGCCGACCGGGCCGACGGAGACCACGTGGTCCATCTCACGTGCCGCGAGGGTCACCTACGGTGGCGTAGGTCACTTGATTGGGTGAACTATCTCTTTCATGCCGAATCTCCAGGAGACCCTTGACCTCGATTCGTATGCCGCCCTCGGGGACAGCTTCACCGAGGGTCTGAACGACCCCGGCGTCGATGGCAGGTTCGCCGGCTGGGCCGACCGCCTCGCCGGGATCCTCGCCGACGGACGCCCGCCGGGCGGCTTCCGCTACGCCAACCTCGCGGTGCGCGGCCGGCTGCTGGACCAGATCGCCGCCGAGCAGGTGCCGCAGGTCCGGCGCCTCCAGCCCGACCTGGTCACCTTCTGCGCGGGCGGCAACGACATCCTCCGGCCGGGCGCCGACCCCGACGAGGTGGCCGAGCGCTTCGAGGCCGCCGTCGTCCGACTCGCCGAGAACGCGGGGACGGTGCTGATCTGCACCGGCTTCGACACCAAGGACGTGCCGCTGCTGAAGCACCTGCGCGGCAAGATCGCCACCTACAACGGGCACATGCGCGCCGTCGCCGACCGCAACGGCTGCAAGGTCGCCGACCTGTGGTCGCTGCGCGCCGTACAGGACCGCCGCGCGTGGAGCGAGGACCGCCTGCACCTGTCCCCCGAGGGACACCAGCGGGTCGCCCTGCTGGCCGCCCGCTCGCTGGGCCTGCGCACCGAGCAGGACCCGGAGGCCCCGTGGCCGGACACCCCCGTGCTCACCCCCGCCGACCAGCGGCGGGAGAACATCCAGTGGGCCCGCGAACACCTCCTGCCCTGGGTCGGCCGGCGCCTGCGCGGCGAGTCCTCGGGCGACCACGTCGAGCCCAAGCGGCCGGAGCTGCTTCCGCTCTGACGGTCCGTCAGGCCGTGCGGACCCGCTCACCACGGCCGCCCCGGTCGGACCGGGGCTCCGCCGGTTGCTGCGATTCGGGAGGTCCGCAGCACCCGGTGGAGCATCCCGGCGCAGCCCGCGCCGACCAGGTACCAGAACAGGTCCGGCGGGTTGAAGGTCGAGCCCAGCACCAGCCGCGCCAGGGTGCTGCGGCGGCCCCAGTCGTCCGGCAGTCCGGTCAGCTGGAACAGCTCCACCGCCCAGCTGAGCGCGGCGGCCAGCGCCGCGGCGCGGCCGGGGCGCACCCTCGGCACGGCCAGCACCAGCAGGGCGTACACCAGGACGGTGTAGAGCGCGTCCCCGGCGCACTTGGCGAACTCCCCGCCCAGCACCGCCCGTACGCCCAGTCCGGCCGCCACGGTCAGGGCCGCCGCCGACGCGGCCGCCGGGCGGGTGAGCCGGTGCGCCCGGAAACCGTTCCCCCCGAGATCGTTCACCCGCGCCACGCTACCCCGCGCGTCATCCTCCGCCGAACGGACGCCCGCGCAGGCTCCTTCCCGCTCCCCACAGCACCCACCCCGCGCCCCACGCACCCCTCCGCACCCCCACACCACCCCCGAACCCCACAAGCGGACCCCCCTCCCCCGGAACCACCGCACCGCCCCGTACGTCACTCCCCCCGAACGAACGTCCCGGGGGCCGTTCCCCCTCCCCACAGCACCCACCCCGCGCCCCACGCACCCCTCCGCACCCCCGCACCACCCCCGAACCCCACAAGCGGACCCCCCTCCCCCGGAACCACCGCACCGCCCCGTACGTCACTCCCCCCGAACGAACGTCCGCGCAGGTCGCGGGCGGGGTGAGGACCGGAAGGGACGGGCGGGGAACGTGGCGCACGTGGATGGGGCCGAGGTGGCCGGGGCAGAGCCGGGGTCGGGGCGGAGCGAGCGGACCCGGCGCGGGTTCGCGGTGGCCGGGTTCGCTCCGGCCCAGGACGGGCGGGCGCGGGAGCGCGGCAAGGAGTTGCGGGTGCGGGTGCCCCGGGAGCGGCACGCGGAGTTCACCCCCGCCCCCGACCGGCCGACGGCCGTGTCCGCGCTGGAGGCCTCCAACACGGGCCGAATAGCCCGGCTGGTGCCGATCCGGGTCGGCCGGATGGCCGCGACCCCGTTCGCGTTCCTGCGCGGCTCGGCCGGCCTGATGGCCGCCGACCTCGCGTCCACCCCGGTGACCGGCGTGGACGCGCAGCTCTGCGGGGACGCCCACGCCGCCAACTTCGGCCTGTACGGCGACGCGCGCGGCCAGATCGTCCTGGACATCAACGACTTCGACGAGACCGTCCCCGGCCCCTGGGAGTGGGACCTCAAGCGGCTCGCCGCCAGCCTGGTGCTGGCCGCCCGGGAGGCCGGGGCGAGCGAGGCCACCGCGCGCGAGGCCGCCCAGCACGCGGCGGGCTCCTACCGCCGGACGGTGCGCACGCTCGCCAAGCTGCCGGGGCTGGACGCCTGGAACGCCATCGCGGACGAGCAGCTGGTCTCCTTCGCCGAGGCGCACGACCTCGCCGAGGTGCTGCGCAAGGTCGGGGCGAAGGCGCTCGGCAACACCAGCGCGCGGTTCGCCGCCCGCAGCACCGACCGTACCGCGGACGGCGGTTGGCGCTTCACGGCCGCTCCCCCGGTGCTCACCGAAGTGACCGACGCGACCGCCCGCGCCGTCGCGCACGCGCTCGGCCCGTACGTCGAGACGGTACCGGCCGAGGTACGCACCCTGCTGTCCCGCTACCGGGTGCAGGACGTGGCGTTCCGGGTGGTGGGCACGGGCAGCGTGGGCACCCGCTCGTACGTGGTGCTGCTCACGGACCACCGGGACCAGCCGCTGGTGCTGCAGGTGAAGGAGGCCCGGCCATCCGCGCTGCTGCCGTACCTGCCGAGCGGGCCGCAGCCGGCCACGGACGGGCACGAGGGCCGCCGGGTGGTGCTCGGCCAGAAGCACATGCAGGTGGTCAGCGACACCCTGCTGGGCTGGACGACGGTCGACGGACTCCCCTACCAGGTACGGCAGTTCCGCAACCGCAAGGGCAGCGTCGACCCGGCGGCGCTGCTGCCGGCCCAGTTGGACGACTACGCCCGGATCACCGGCGCCCTGCTGGCCCGGGCGCACTCGCACACCGCCGACCCGAGCGTGCTGGCCGGGTACTGCGGCAAGAGCGAGGCGCTGGACGAGGCGGTCGCCGCCTTCGCGGTGGCCTACGCGGACCGCACCGAGGCCGACCACGCCGACCTGCTGACGGCGGTGCGCAACGGGCGGCTGCCCGTCGAGCACGGCGTCTGACCCACCCGGGCCGGCCCCTGTCCGCCGAGCCCGGCCGCCAGGCTCAGCGGGCCAGGAACGGCGCCACCACGGCGACGAACTCCGCGGGCCGGGCACCGTGCACCAGGTGCCCGGCCTCGACGGTGACCAGGCGGCAGTCCGGGATCAGCCGGGCGAGTTCGGCGATCCGCTCCTGCGGGATGTGGCTGGCCGGACCGCCGGCCACGGCCAGGGTGCGGGCGGTGATCCTGGCCAGGCCCGACCGCCAGGCCGGGTCCGGGTCGTCGAGCTGGGCCCTGACCGCCCGCACCATCGCCCAGTCGAAGTGCACGTCCGGGTCCGGGTGCTCGGGCAGCGCGCTCGCCGGACGCGGGTACAGCGCGGGGATGTCCTCCAGCACCAGCCGGTCGATCCGCTCCGGCACCGCCTGCGCGAGCAGGTAGGCCACGACGCCGCCCATCGAGTGGCCCACCAGGTCGACACGGTCGAGCGCGAGGGCGTCGAGGAAGGCCAGCACGTCGTCCCGCATCGCCTCCAGCGAGTAGGCGGCGGTGCGGGCGCTGCCACCGTGGCCGCGCAGGTCGAGCGCGAACACGTGGTGGCCGGGGGCGAGGTCGGGCAGGACGGTGTCCCAGTCGGCGGCGCGCTCGCCGAGGGCGTGCAGCAGGACCAGCGGCGGGCCGTCGGGCCGCCCGCTCTCGCGGTAGGCGAGCGTCACTCCGGGCAGGTCCACGGTCCGGTTCCGTACATCGGTCATGTCCGCCACGGTACGTGCCGACTCCCCGCTAACGGACCGGCGTTCGCCCTCGGCTCAGCGCGGCCGGCTCGTCCTCCTGCCGTTCCCGGGCGGTGGCACGGCCGGCGAACACCGAGGCCAGGACGGCGAGTCCGGCCACCGCCGCGCACACCACGCTCGCCGTCAGGTAGGCGGAGCGGTGCCCGCCGCCCCCGGCGGTCTCCCGGAGGTAGACCCCGGACAGGGCCGAGACCGCGACGGCCGCCGCGATCCGCTGGGCCATCTGCAGGATCGCCCCGCTCACCCCGGCCGCCTCCGCGGGCGCGTGGCGCAGCACGTACGCCTGGTTGGTGGAGCCCATCAGCCCGACCGAGGCGCCGCCGAGCAGCTGCAGCAGCGCCAGCAGCCAGGGCAGGACGGCGGTGGGCGCCCAGTGCGCGAGCAGTCCGCTCAGCAGCATGGCGAGCGCGGAGCCGACCATCCCGGCGGTGACGGTGCGCCGGCCGAAGCGCTGGACGACCCGCCAGGCGAGCGCGGAGGCCACGCCCATGGCCACGGCGGAGGGCAGCGCGACCAGCGCGGCCCCCATCGGGGAGAGGCCGAGGCCGTCCTGGAGGAACATGGTCAGCACCAGCGAGGCGGCGAGCGAGGAGCCGAACTGGGCCATCGCGGTGGCCGTCCCGAGCGCGTACGGCGCGGAGCGGGTGAGCGCCGGGTGGATCAGCGGGTGGCCGCCGGCCCGGGCGCAGCGCCGCTGCCACCACGCGAGCGCGCCGAGCAGCAGCAGGGCGGCGGCCGCGAAGGCCAGCCAACCGGTCCAGCCGGGCGGCTGGACGAAGGGCAGCATCAGGGCGAGCGTCAGCGCGCCGACCAGCAGCAGACCGAGGACGTCGAGGTTCGCGCTGCGCGCGCTGGGGCGGGGCCTCGGCAGGTGACGGGCGGCCAGGGCGACGGTGGCCAGGCCGAAGGGGACGTTGAGCAGGAAGGTCAGCCGCCAGCCGTGCTCCGGGCCGGCCAGCGCCAGCACCGCGCCGCCGATCGGCGGGCCGAGCGCGAAGGCGAGGCCGCCGGTGACGGCGTACATGCCGAGGGCGCGGGCCCGCAGCTGGCCGTCGAAGACGTCCTGGAGGGTGCCGATCATCTGGGAGTTGACCAGGCCGGCGCCCGCGCCCTGGAGCAGCCGGGCGGCGATCAGCACGCCGGGCCCGGTGGCGGTCGCGGAGACCAGGCTGACCAGGGTGAACAGGGCCAGGCCGGTGACGAAGAACCACTTGCGGCCCTTGACGTCGCCCAGCCGGCCGCCGGGGATCAGCGCGAGGCCGAAGGAGAGCGAGTAGCCGGCGACGATCCACTGGAGGTCGGCGGGCCCGGCGTGCAGGGTCTCGCGCAGGGCGGGGATGGAGGTGTTGAGGACGGACTGGTCGAGCAGCGTGGTGAATCCGCCCGCGACGCAGACCGCCAGGACCCGGCGCCCGGCGGCGTCGAAGCGCTCCTTGGGCTTCCGGGGTGCCTCGGACTTCCCGGGCTTCCCGGTCCCGGGTGCGCGGCGGTCCTCGGGCTTCTCGGGTATCGGACCGGTGACGGCGCTCACGGCTCGACCACCACCAGCGCGTAGCGGGCCTCGCCCGGGCCGAGGCTGCGGAAGCGGCTGGTGCTCCCGACGTAGCGCAGGCAGTCGCCGGGGCCGAGCGGCTGCGGCTCGCCGTCCACGGTCAGCTCCAGGTGCCCCTCGAACAGCCAGAGGTGGTGCTCCCGACCCGGCGTGCAGGCGCGGTCGTAGGCGATGTCCGCGCCGGCCGGCAGCCGGCCCTCGACGATCTCCGCTCGCAGCGAGCCGTGCGGCGGCGAAACCGAACGGCGGACGAACCCGGTCGTCCCGTCCCGCCACACCTGCTGCTCCCCGGCGCGCACCAGTCGGGCCGGGCCGGGCTCCACCTCGGCCAGCAGCCGCGACATGGTCCGCCCGTACACGGCGCACAGCCGCCCGAGCAGCGCGGCCGTCGGGCTGACCTCCGCCCGCTCCACCCGGGACAGCGTCGACCGGCTCACGTCCGCCAGCCGCGCCAATTCCTCCAGCGTCCATCCGCGTTCGAGCCTCAGCTCGGCGAGCCGCTGTGCCAGCCGCTCGTCGGCGGCCATGTCGATTCCCATATTCGCGATTCTATCCCGGATATGAGATCCACTCACTCGCCGGCCGACCAGCCGGAGCGGAGCCGCCGCCCGACGGACCGGAGGCGCTACGGGACGGGGCCCCCGGACCGGCCAGCGTCTCGATCGGGCCCCGGTCCGGTGTCCCGGGCTCCCGGGTGAGGGCCGCCAGCTCCTCGGGCGGCTCACTCCCGCCCCCGACGGCCGTGACGTAGTCCTTGGCCTCCCGCAGCCCCATCCGCGGAGCCCGCGCCCGCAGGTGCCGCATGGCGGCGACCGCTCCGGCGGCGACCGCGAGCTCCCGGACCTCCGCGGCCAGGGGGTCCGGCACCCTGACGCCCCTGACCTGTCGGAGGTAGTCCTGCTCCCAGCCGTCGTCCCAGTCGGTGCCGGGGACGAAGTGGATGCTCCCGTCCTCCCGGTCGACCAGATAGGGGCCGCCGAGGAGGTTCCCGCGCAGGGCGGGGTCACGGGCGCCCTCCGCCGACGTCCAGTGGACCAGCCACCCGACCGACCGTTCGACGACGGCGTAGGCGGCCAACTCCGGGATCAGTCGAGCCCATTCCCAGCTCGGCCGTTCCCGTGCCAGAAAGGACTCGACCAGCTCGACCGCTCGCTCCTGGGAGATCACGTCTCCATCCTTCCGCTCGGGTCAACCGGATTTCGGCCCCGGGCGTCGCTCGGCGGGCGGGCCGTCCGAAGCTGCGGATTCTCCGCCAGGGAGGGGCGGCGATCATATGATGTCCGGCGAATCGTGGCCGGTCGGCGGCCCGTGAGGCGAGGGGGACCCGCGTGTTCGGCATCATCAAACCGTGCAGGCACCGATTGTCCGAGCGCTTGCAGACCTCCTGGATGGCCCACCTCTGCGGGCTCTGCCTCGCGCTGCGGGACGACCACGGGCAGCTGGCCCGGACGGCGACCAACTACGACGGCCTGATCATCTCCGTGCTGGTCGAGGCCCAGGCCGCCCGGGAGGACTCCTCCTGGCGCCGCACCGCCGGACCGTGCCCGCTGCGCGGCATGCGGACCGCCTCCGTCGCCAAGGGCGAGGGCGCCCGGCTCGCCGCCGCCGTCTCCCTGGCCCTGGCCTCGGTGAAGATCCGCGACCACGTCGAGGACCGGGACGGCGTCTTCGCTCGCCGCCCGGTCGCGGCCGGAGCCCGCGCTGTCACCCGGCGCTGGGACCGGAAGAGCGCGGGCAGCGCCTCCGTCGTCGGCTTCGACACCGCCGTGCTGCTCGACGCGGCCTCCCGGCAGGGCGAGTTGGAGCGTTCGCTCGGGCCGGGCGGGTCCGTCCTGCTCGTCACCGAGCCCACCGAGACCGCCACCGCGGCCGCCTTCGCGCACACGGCCGTGATCGCCGGGCGCCCCGGCAACGCCGCCCCGCTCGCCGAGGCCGGACGGCTGTTCGGCCGACTCGCCCACCTCCTCGACGCCGCCGAGGACCAGAGCGCCGACGCCGCCTCCGGCGCGTGGAACCCGCTGACCGCCACCGGCACCGACCGCGCCGAGGCCGAGCGGCTCTGCCGCGACGCCGTGCACGGCATCCGGCTCGCCCTGCGCGAGGTCGAACTGACCGACCGCGCGCTGGTGCACGTTCTGCTCGGGCACGAGACCGAGCGTGCGGTGGACCGGGTCTTCGGTCCTGCCCGGCACGGGGCGGGCTGCCGCCGCCCGGGCGCGGCCGGCCACGCCACGGGCGAACACCCGCACCAGGCGCCGCCGCAGGAGACGCCGCCGGGCCAGGCGCCGATCCCGCCGTGGGTGCCGCAGGGCCCCGGCTTCACCCCGCCCGGCGGGAAGCCGCCGAACCCGCGCAACCTGCTCGCCGGGTGCGCGGTGTGGGCGCTGATGGCCTGCACCTGCCAGCTGCTCTGCTGCGACCACAACGACCCGTTCACCCGCGAGCCGCGCAAGGGCTTCTGCGAACGGCACGACTGCGACTGCACCGACTGCTGCAACTGCGGTGACTGCGGCTGCGATTGCGACTGCTGCGACGGGTGCGACTGCTGCGACGGCTGCTGCTGCGACTGCGGCTGAAGCCGACCGGTCAGCCCACCGGCTCCACCTCGCCCGTCCCGTCCTGACCGGCACGACCGCCCTGACCAGCGCGACCGCTCTGCCCGGCCGCCACCGGCCCGGAGTGCCCCCGCGGCACCCCGGGCCGGTCCGCGCCCCGGTCCGGCCCGTCCTCCCCCCGCCGCCACAGCGGCAGCACCGTCACCGGTGACACCACGACCGATGACGCCGCCGGGCGCAGCTCGGCGCACTCAGGCATCGCGCCCGGCCGTCTTCCGGTCCACCGCCAGCGAGTCCTCCAACCGCGCCAGCAACTGCCGGAACCGCTCGGTGTCCTGCTCCGTCATCCGTCCCTCGGGCAACGCCCCCGGCCTCTCGGCCGTCCTCTTGTCCATGCGCCCGAGGCTAGGCGGTGACGATCAATGGGCGATAAACGCGCGTTCGGGCGAAAAGCACTCGCCCGGCGCGGTTCGTCCGGGAGTTGCCGCCGCAGCCGACCTCCCCGTCCGGCAATCTCCGTCCACCGAAGGGGAGTTGACATCGCTCCGGCGACGAACCGGACGGGGGCAAATCATCCGTCGGGCTGCGCGGCCGGGCCGGGTCGGTGAAGACTTGCGGGCGGTACGGGGGCGGGGAACCGGCGTGCCGCCGGCTCCACCCCGCCCCCGTGGCACCGACGAGAGACAGGAGCTGCACATCCCATGAGCAAGCGCACCTCTCGCACACTCGCCGCGGTCGTCGCCGCGGCCGCGGCCACGGCCCTGACCGCGGGTTCGGCACCAGCCGCCGCCGGCCCCTCCCTGGCCGAGATCTCGATCGAGGCACCTCCCACCGAACCCGGCACGTACTCCCGGGAACTCCAGGTCGCCAACGGCAACGGGGACAGCGTCTCCGAGGTCATCGTGGGGGACTACGCCGGTGGCGGGCCGCTCAGGATCTCCCTGATGCTCTGGAAGACGGACTGGTCCATGAGCGGGCTCGACCCGCTGCCGGGCGGCGGGCACGCGAAGGCCACCGCGATCAACAACAACCTGACCGTGGTGGGGACTTCCCGGTCACAGACGGGCGAACAGCACGGACTGCGCTGGGCCTCCGGGAGCACGCCGGTCGAACTGCTTCCACTGCCCGGCGACTCGGAGGCGGCCCCGGCCGCGGTCAGCGAGGACGGCACCGCGGTGGGATCCTCCTCGGACGCGTCCTCGGAGCACGCCGTGGCGTGGCCGCCGAGCGGCACGCCCGTCGCCCTGCCTCCGCTGCCGGGCGACACCGGGAGCGCGGCCGTCGCCGTCAACGGCGCGGGCACGGCGGTCGGACACTCCTACCCGGCCGGCGGCGCCGCCTCCCCGCGGGCGGTCGCCTGGAGCCCCGACGGAACCGTCACCGCGCTGAGTCTGCCGGCGGGCCTCACGCGCGGCGGCGCGACCCGCATCACCGACTCCGGCATCGTGATCGGCTGGGCGGACGCCTCGTCCGGGCCGCGGCACGGACTCGTCTGGGACGCCTTCGGCGCGGTCGCCGACCTGGGGGCGTACACCGAGGCGACGGCCGTGAACACCTCGGGAACGGTGGTGGGCCGCCAGAACGGGCAGGCCGCGCGCTGGGACGCCGACGGCACGCCGCGGCCGCTCCAGCCGACCGCGCTGGCGAGCTTCGCGACCGCGATCAACGACCAGGGCACCGTCGTCGGGTACACCAGCGACCCGCCGCCGACCCGCGCCCAGTTCTACGCGCAGCTCTGGAACCCGGACGGGTCCGTCAGCGCGCTTCCCCGGTGGGCGCCGCACATCCCGTACGCCACGCCGCACTACATCAGCAACAGCGGGCTCGTCTCTGGTCAGATCCTCCTGCGCGGCATGGCGCAGTACGGCCTGCCGTTCTCCATGCGCTGGAAGCTGTAGGTCGCACGGCCGCGGGTCACCCGCCGCCGACTACCGGGCCGGCGCCGCGTCGAGCAGGACTCGGGCGGCCTCCCTGGCGTCGGCGGCGGCCGTCGGATCGCCGTGGACGGCCGCGCTGGTGATCGCCCCCTCCGCCAGCAGGGCCAGGTGGACGGCCGTGGTGGGTGGGGCTCCGGCGGCCTCGGCCAGGCCCGCGAGGTAGCCGCCGAACTGCTCCTTGTGGTGCCGGGCGGCGGCCACCACCGCGGGGCTGAGGGCGCCCAGCTCACCGAGCGAGTTGACGAAGGCGCAGCCCCGGAAGCCGGGTTCGGCGAACCACCGGCCGAGCCAGTCGAAGACCGCGAGCAGCTGCTCCCGCGGGGAGCCCCCGGTGCGCGAGACGTACACGGCGAGGCTCGCCCGCCAGCGGCCGTCACGGCGCAGCAGGTAGGCCTCGACGAGCTCGCCCTTGGACGGGAAGTGCTGGTAGAGGCGGCGCATGGTCATGCCGGAGGCGGCCCGGACGGCGTCCATGCCGACCGCCTGGATGCCCTGCCCGTAGAACAGCTCCTCGGCCGCGTCGAGGATCCGGCTCCGTGGGTCTTCCTGCTCCATCTGCCGTGCCCTTTGCGTGAGAACGATGGTTCTCCTATCGTAGCCACAGCAGTGAGAACGATCGTTCTCACCGGCGGAACGATCATTCCGAGGAGCACCCATGCCCGAGACCGGCACCGAACGGCGCCCGCCCCTGCCCCCGTTCACCGCGGAGACCGCCCGGCGGAAGGTCCGGGCCGCCGAGGACGCCTGGAACACCCGCGACCCGCAGCGGGTCGCCCTCGCGTACACACCGGACAGCCGCTGGCGCAACCGCTCGGAGTTCCTCGTCGGCCGCGAGCGGATCGCCGGGTTCCTCACCCGCAAGTGGCAGCGCGAGCTGGACTACCGCCTGATCAAGGAGCTGTGGGCGTTCGACGGCGAGCGCATCGCGGTCCGCTTCGCCTACGAGTGGCACGACGACGCCGGCCGCTGGCACCGCTCCTACGGCAACGAGAACTGGGAGTTCGACCGGAACGGGCTGATGGCCCGTCGGCACGCCTCCATCAACGACCTGCCGATCGCCCCCGGGGACCGCCTGTTCCACTGGCCGCTCGGCCGCCGCCCCGACGACCACCCGGGCCTCACCGAACTCGGCCTCTGAGCCGCCCGGGCGGCGGGCCGCCGATACACGGCCGCGACACCGTTACCGCAACCTGATCGTTCCGACGGCCCACCGAGACCCGCTCCACACGGGACCCTGACGTTCCGCGCCTACGGTGCCGGACATGCCGAAGACACCTGGAACGTCCGCCCCCGACCGTACGCTCGCCCGCGGGCTCGCCGCCGCGGGAGCCGCCCTGCTGAGTGCCGCCACGATGGCGGCGGTGCCGCCGGGCACCGCCGCCGCCGTGGAGCGGGACACCGTCACCACGCACGCCGGCGCCACCACCGCGCAGGAGCGCGACCGGATCGACGCCTACTGGACGCCCGCCCGGATGAAGCTGGCGGGCGCCCTCGTCCCCGAGATCACGCCCGTGCCCGAGGACGACGACACCCCCGACGACCCCCGGCCGCTGCCCGCGGACACCCCGGACCCCGGGGCCGTGTGGACCCACGGCGGAGCGGTGGACCGGAGCGTCGGCCGGCTCTTCTTCACCTTCTCCGACGGCTACGACGGCAGCTGCACCGCGACGGTCGTCGCCGCCCCGAACCGCAGTACCGTCGTCACGGCGGCCCACTGCCTGCGGGGCGTCGGAGCACCCGGCGCCGACGACACCTGGAACCACAACCTCTACTTCGTGCCCGGCTACCGCAACGGGACCAAGCCGCTCGGCGGCTTCAGCATCAGGGCCGCGGCCACCTCCTCCCGCTGGGACGCCGTCCCGGCCGGCACCGGCTCGGACCAGGTCGCCGTGGCCGGCTACGACACCGGGCTGCTGGTGGCGAACCGTTCGGCCGACGGCCGGCCGGTCGCGGACGTCACCGGAAGCCAGCGGATCGCGTTCACCCCGCCCACCGAGGGCGAGTTCGTCCACACCTTCGGGTATCCCAAGGACCGGCTGAACAACCCCGCCGCCCGGTACACCGGTTCGCGCATGATCCACTGCGCCGGACCGGCCCACCCCGGCCCCACGGCCCCGCTGCTGTGGGGCGGGGCCTGCGACATGTCGCACGGGGCCAGCGGCGGCCCGCACTTCGCCGGGTTCGACCCGCGCACCGGCACCGGCACCGTCGTCGGCGTCACCACCACCACCGACGAGCTCGCGGGCGGCCCGGCCGGCACGCTGTACGCCACCCGCCTCGGGGACAGCGCCCACCGCCTCTACGACTGGGCGCGGACCCGGGCGGTCTGACCACCGGGCTCCGCCGGGCCGGCGGGCACCTCCCACCGGCCGGGTCCGGGCCGGCGGCCGAACGGCCACCGGCCCGGACCCGGCCGCGACAGCGGGGCGGGTCAGGGGCTGATCGGCGCGGGTCAGTTCCAGATGCCGGTGATGTCGGCGGCGGAGGCCGCGTTGCCCGCGTGGCCGGTGGTGCCGGCCAGGTCCTCCAGGGTGCGCAGCACGTTGTAGTGGTTGTAGGTGGTGGAGCTGGTGCTGCCGGGGGTCACGTGGGCGCCGTAGACCACGGTCGGGATCCGGTTGCCGGACAGCGAGTTGTCCTCGTCGAAGGTGACGACCAGCAGGCTGTTGTGGGTCTGCGCCCAGGTGGCGTACGCGCCCAGGTTGTTCTTGATCCAGGTGTCGCCGGTGCCGACCGAGCAGTCGTGCATGTCGTTGCAGAGGTTCGGCACCACGAAGGACACGTTCGGCAGGGTGCTGTAGTCGGTCGGGAACTGGGCGAAGGTCTTCGCCGAGCTCAGCGGGACGTTGCCGAAGCCGAACCAGGGGTTGTGCTTCTGCGCGTACTTGCCGCTGCTGCACACGGTGCTCCCCTGGCTGGGCAGGGTCTCGTTGTAGCTGGCCCAGGTCTTGCCGGCGGCGATCACCTCGGAGGCCAGGTTGGCGGCCTGGAAGCCGCCGACCTTCACACAGCTGTCGTCGACGGTGCCCTGGGTGGAGCCGGAGAACAGCGCGTAGTAGTTCGGCTCGCTCGGGTGGGTGATGGCGTACGACTGGGTGAGGTTGGCGCCGCCCGCGATCAGGGTGTTGTTGAGGTACGGTGCGCTGCTGCTGCCGACGACCTGGGTGTAGGCGTGGTTCTCCATCACCACCACGATGATGTGGTCGGGCGCGGGCAGGGCGGCCGCCTGCGCGGTGGTGGCGGTCGCCGCCCAGAGGCCGGCGGAGGCCGCGACCAGGGCGACGGCGGAGCCGATCGCCGTCGCGGTGAGGCGGGAGCGGGGGTTCACGGGCTTCGTGGACGAAGTCATGACAATTCCTCGGGTAGTGGACGGCCCGGCGAGCCGGGCGCGGGACGGGAGGTGCGTGCCGCCGGGGTGCGGCCGGGCGGATCCGGTGCGGCCGGGCGGCCTGCCGTCGGCGGAGTCGGCGATGACCGCGGACTCGGGGGAAGCTCCGTGGTCGGTGGGGCGGGAAGCCGGTGCGGCGAGCGCACCGGAGTGCGCGAAGGCGCCCGAACAGCATGGGGCGCTCAGGTCGACGCGGGTAGACGACGGCAGGTGAAACCTTGGCCCCGGAGCGGAGAACGGACGGTGCGGCCGCCGATACCACCACCGACAACGCGAATTGCGGGCGAAACGGTTCACATTGCCATCAGCCGCCCCGGCCGGTGATAGTGATCATCGAACGGCGCGGTCCGACACCGCGTCAGCTGACGAGAGAACCGATGAACATGGCGAAGACCAGCCTTCTGCGTCCGCTCGCGACCGTCGCGGCCGCCGCCGTCCTGGTGGCGACGGGTGCTCTGCCCGCCGCGGCCGCCGGACAGGGCACCACCGACACGACCGCCCCCGACCTCGCCGGCGTGCGCGCCGCTCTCGACGCCACCGCCGCGGCCGGCGCCCCGGGCGCCTTCGCGGTGATCCGCGACCACGACGCCGCCGCCCGCACCCGTTCGGTCTCGGTCGGCCTGGCCGACCTGGACGGCACCCCGATGAACTCCTCGTGGAGGTTCCGGGTCGGCAGCAACAGCAAGATGTTCACCGCCGTTCTCGTGATGCAGCTGGCGGAGGAGGGCCGGATCGACCTCGACCGGCCGCTGCGCGAGTACCTGCCCGAGGGCACCCTGCCGGAGGGCTGGACCATGACCGGCCGCCAGGTGATGGAGCACCGGGCCGGCGTCTTCGACCACACCAACGACCTGCTGGAGCAGGCCGGCGAGGAGACCACCAGCGCCTTCGAGGCACGCATCCGCACCAAGGTCTACGACCCGCGCGCGCTGGTGGCGATGTCCGTCAAGCACGGCGTGCAGTACACCCCCGGCACCCGCTACTCCTACTCCAACACCGACTTCGTGCTGATGGGCCTGGCGGTCGAGCACCTCACCGGCCAGCCGTACCAGGAGGTGCTGAACGAGCGGATCCTCCAGCCGCTCGGCCTGCGCAAGACCTCCTTCGTGGTGCCCGACCAGGACATCCGCGGCGCCCACGTCACCGGCTACCTCACCAACGACGACCGCACCAAGCCGCTGCTGGACTCCACCGCGCAGACCGGCTCCTGGGTATGGGCCGCCGGGGCCGTCATCTCCGACGCCGAGGACCTCGACCGCTTCCTCACCGCGCTGATGGCCGGCGGCAACGGCGGGCTCGTCTCGGACGCCTCGCTCCAGCAGATGACCGCCGCCCTGGCCACGCCCACCGCGAAGATCTCCTACGGCCTGGGCCTGCGCCGCATCACCCTCTCCTGCGGAGACGTGTACGGGCACGGCGGCATCGTGCAGGGCTTCAACACCCAGTCCTTCACCACCCAGGACGGACGGCGCAGCGTGGTGGTCTTCGCCAACGCCTCCAACAACGGCTCGGTGACGCAGGGGCTGATGAACACCCTGGAGCCGGCCTTCTGCGGCAAGCAGCCCGTCGCCCCGCGGACGGCCTTCGCGCCGGCCCCGGCCCCGGCTTCGGTCCCGGCCCCGGTGAACTCGCTGCCGGTGGTGGAGGACACCCGGATCTGACCCGCCGTCCCGCCCGGCACCCGCGCGCCCGCTTCCGGTCCGACCGGGAGCGGGCGCCGCCGCGTGGCGGCACGTCGCGGCATCTGCCGGTCGGCGCCCGTCGGTGCCGACCGGCACCCGGCAGCCCCCGGCGGTGCCGGTCAGTGCCGGGCGCCCGCCGTACGGGGCCCCTCCGCGCTCAGGTCGGTGAGCGCCTCGGTGAGCAGCTCGCGGGCCTCCTCGGGGCGGCCCTGCTCGATCAGCGCGGTGCCCAGTTCGGTCAGCGTCTTGGTCATGCTGTCCGGGCGGCCCACCGCCTCGAAGTGCAGGAGGGCCTGCCGGTAGGCCCGCTCGGCGGCCGGCCAGCGCTTCAGCGCCGCGCGGTCCAGGCCGAGTTCATGCGCGGTCATGGCCGCCAGCAGGTGGATCAGCGGCGAGGACCAGCGCTCCACCAGCTCCAGCGCCTCCGCCAGGGCCCGCCGGCGCGACTCCACCGCCTCCTCGGCCCGGCCGGACTCCCGCAGGCAGTTGGCGGCTCCGCGCAGGGTGACCAGCCGGCCGATCATCGCCGAGCGGGTGGCGACCTCGGCGAAGGCGTCCGCCGCCCGGTGGAAGGCGTCGGTCGCCTCGCGGTGCCGCTGGAGGTAGCGCAGGCCCGAGGCGAGGTAGGTCAGCGCCCAGCCCTGCTGCTCCCGGTCGCCGACCGCCCGGGCCAGCTCCAGCCCCTCGGTGGCCAGCTCGATGCCGCGCTGGTAGCGGTGCAGGCAGGTGACGTACGTCCAGGCCAGGTAGTTGACGTGCACCGCCTCGACCCGCCGGTCCCCGATCGCCCGGGCCGCGTCCGCCGAGAGCTGGAACACCTCGGCCCAGATGCCCCAGCTGAGCAGGCGGTCGGAGAACCAGTGCATCGCCTCGGCGGTCTCCACCACCTCCCGGTGGCGGCCGGCCCGCTGCGCCTGGTGCAGGGCGGCCAGCCACTCCGGGTGCTCGTACTCCAGCCAGGCGGCCGCCTCGGTGAGGTGCGCGGGTGCGGTACCGCCGGTGCCGGTGCCGTCCGTGGCGTGGTCGGGGTCGAACCGCAGCCCGTACTCGGCCGCCCTGGCGAGGATCCAGCGGCCGGCCCTGGTGCTGGCCTCGGCCAGCTCCCGGGCGGTCTCGTCGGCGGCCAGCCGCTCGCCCGCGTACAGCCGCACCAGGTCGTGCAGCCGGTAGCGGTCCGGGGTGGCGGCCTGCATCAGCCCGGCGTCGACGAGCTGTTCCAGCACCAGCTCGGTACGGGCCGCGGACCGGCCCGCGTAGGCCGCGGCGATCTCCGCGGTGAAGTCCTGCCCGGCGGTCAACGCGCAGCGGCGGAGCACGAGTTGGGATTCTGCGGGCAGCCTCCGGTAGGACAGTTCGAAGGCCGGGCGGACGGCCAGATCGCCGGTCTCCAGCAGGTCCAGCCGGTTCTCCTCGGCGGCGAGCTGGCGCACCAGGTGGGCGACCGGCTGCTGCGGGCGGGCGACCAGGCGCTGCCCGGCGATCCGCAGCGCGAGCGGCAGGTAGCCGCAGAGCCTCGCCAGTTCGGCGGTGGCGTCGGGCGAGGCCTCGATCCGCTCGCGCCCGGCGATCCGGGCCAGCAGGCCGGCGGCCTCGGCCGGGGACAGCACGTCCAGGCTCAACCGGTGCACCGACTCCAGGCCGGGCAGCACGTTGCGGCTGGTCACGATGGTCACGGCCGGGCCCGAACCGGGCAGCAGCGGGCGCACCTGGCTCTCGTCGGCGGCGTTGTCCAGCACCAGCACGAGCCGCCGCTCGCGCACCAGCGCCCGGTAGAGGCCGGCCCGCTCCTCCGTGCCGGCGGGCACCGCGCCGTCCGCGACCCCCAGGGCGCGCAGCACCTGGCCGAGCGCGTCCCGGGCGGGCAGCGGCTGCGGGGACATGCCGCCGAGGTCCAGGGAGAGCTGGCCGTCCGGGAAGCCCGGGGCCAGGGCGTGGGCGGCGTGCAGCGCGAAGGCGGTCTTGCCGAGGCCCGGCTGACCACTGATCAGCACCACCCGCGGGTGGGCCGGCCGCTCGTCCTCGGCCAGGCCGGCGAGCAGCGCGAGGGCGTCCTCGCGGGCGGTGAAGTCGGCGATGTCACGGGGCAGCGCGAGGGCGCTCTGGCCCGCCTCCAGGGCGACCTGAACGACCTGGGCGGCCTCCGCGGAAGCCTGCGGCGGGGCGTCGGCCGAGGCCGCCTCCCGGGCGAAGGCGGCCTCGCGCGGGGCGGGCACGCCCGGCCGGGCGCCGACGACGGGCACGGAGCCGGGCCGTGTCCCGCGCGGGCGCCCGGACTGCGCGGCCCGGTCCAGCGCCTCCGCCTGCGCGCCGTCCAGTCCCAGCGCCTCGGCCAGGGCCCGTACGGTGCGCCGCTGCGGGCCGCGGGTGCGGCCGCGCTCCATGTCCCCGAGGGCCCGCAGGCTGACCCCGGCGGCCGCGGCGAGCGCCTCCTGGGTCAGGCCGGCCGCCACCCGGTGCCCGGCCAGCAGACAGCTGAACTCGTTCGTGTCCGTGTCCGTGCCGCCCCCGGCCGCCATACCCGCCCCCACTCGCTCGTCCTGCGCAGTTCCGCACTTCTGCCTGGAACCGCCTCCGGCGATTCGCTCCAGGCAGAAGTATGCCCGGGCCGACATGTTCGTCCTACTTGGCCCTCCCCCAGGGTATCCGCCCAGGTCAGGAGGTATGCACAGGGGACGGTCGGCAGGGTGCAGACGACCCCCCGGAGTGAGAACCGCCGATAGTTCCGCCTGTGGTTCCGCTGGCCGATCTGCGGTTTTCCGCCACCGGAGGCCCGGGGGCGGTCACGGTCGCCCCCGTGTCCGCGCGGCCTCGACGGTGCGGCCGAGCGCGTCCAGCAGGTCGGCGAGCAGGCCGTGGGAGCGGGCTTCGAGGGCCGGGTCACCGACGGTACGGCCGAGGGCTACGGCGAGCCGAGCCGAGGAGAGCGCGGCGTCCCGGCGGCCGAGCGCGTGCAGCGCGCGGGCCCGGCTGTGGGTGGCGAGGACGGCCTCGGCGCCACCGGACCGGGCGGTGGCGGCGCGCACCGCCTCGTCGGCGTGACGCAGGGCGGGCCCCGGGTCTCCGGCCAGGACCAGCGCGTCGGCGAGGTCGGTGAGCGCGCGGACCAGCAGGTGGCCGACGGCCGGGGTGCGGGCGGCGGCGACCAGGTCGCCGAGCATCGGGACGGCCCGCTCGTACCGGCCGGCCCGCAGCAGGGCGGCGGCCACCCGGCTGCGGCAGTGGTGGCGCAGCACCGGGTCCCCGGCCCGGTCGGCGGCCGCGACGGCCCGCTCCAGGGTGTCGGCGGCGGTGCGGTGGGCCGCGCGGTCGACGTGCAGGACGGCGAGGTCGGTGGCGAGCCGGGCCACCGCCGCCTCGTCCCGCTCCGTGTGCGCGGCGCTCAGCCCTGCCTCGACCACGGCCCGCCAGTGCGCCCGGTCGTGGCCGCCGGCCTCGTACAGCAGGCCCGCGCGGTGGGCGAGTTTCCAGGCGGCACTCGGCCGCCCCCGCTGCTCGGCGCAGAGCACCACGGCGCGCAGGGCGCTCTCCTCGCGGCGGAACCAGGCCGCCGCCCGGGCGCAGCCCCCGGCCGGCGCGCTCTCGGCCGTCCAGTCGGCGGTGACGTCGAGGTAGTGGGCGATCAGCCGGTCGAGGGCCAGGTACCGTTCGTCGCAGGTGAGTTCGGCGGCCTGGGCGGCGGCGTGCCGGCGGACCAGCTCGCGCCGGGCGTACCGGCCGGGGCTGGTCTCCTCCAGCAGGTGGACGGCGTCGAGCCGGGTCAGCAGGGTGCGGGCGGTGACGGGCGGGAGGTCGCCGAGGGCGGCGGCGGTGTCGGTGCCGATCTCCGCGCCGGGGTGCAGGCCGAGCAGGGTGAACAGCCGGGCGGCCTCGGGCGCCAGCGTGCGGTAGGTGTCGTCCAGCGCGGTGGTGAGGCCGAGCGGGCCGCGCGTGCCACCGGTTCCGGTGCCGGAGAGGGCGGCCAGGCCGGTCTGCTCGGCGGCGAGTTCGGCGGCCAGGTCGGCCACCGACCAGTCCGGCCGGGCGGCCAGGCGGGTGGCGGCCAGCCGCAGCGCGAGCGGCAGCCGGTCGCAGCGCTCGACGAGTTCGGCGACCGCTTCCGGCTCCCCGGCCGTACGGTCCTCGCCGAGGGCGCGGGCGAGCAGGTCGGCGGCCTCGTCGGCGCCGAGCACGCCCAGCGGCAGCGGAATGCCTCCGACGTGGACCAGCAGGTGGCGCAGCCGGCTGCGACTGGTGACGACCACGACCGGGGCGGGCTCGCTGTCGGTGGCGGGCGGGTCGGGCAGCAGCGGGGCGAGCTGCTCGTAGCCGGCCGCGTCGTCCAGCACGACCAGCATCCGCCGGCCGGCGACCAGTTCGCGGTAGCGGCGGGCGCGGTCCCCGGGGTCGGCGGGCAGCGCCTCCGGGGCGACCCCGAGGGCGGCGAGGAACTCGCCGAGCACCTCGGCGGGTTCGCGCGGCCCGTCCGGGTCGAAGCCGTGCAGCTCGGCGCGCAGGACGCCGTCCGGGAAGCAGTCCTCGGCGCGCCCGGCCGTCCACTGGCGGACCAGGCTGGTCTTGCCGACTCCGGCGGGCCCGGTGACCAGGATCGGGCGGCCGTCCCGCGCGGCGGGCAACACCTCGTCCAGCCGGGCGAGTTCGGCGCCCCGGCCGACGAACCGGCGGTCGGCGGCGAGCCGGGCGCCGCACTGCTCCCCGGCCCGGCGCAGCTCCGGACCGGGCGGCCCGCCGAGCCGGGCGACCGCGCGCTCGTAGCACTCCCGCGCCTCGGCGCTCCGGCCGTCCTGCTCCAGGCAGCGCACCAGCCGGGCGGCCAGCGGCTGCCGGGCCGGGTTGGCGTCGGCCGCCTCGGCGAGTTCGGCGGCCAGCTCGCCGCCCCGGCCGGCCCGGAGCAGGCCGTCGGCCAGCCGCTCCAGGACGCGCAGCCGCAGGTCGGTCAGGTGCGGGAGGGCCCGCTCGCGCAGCAGCGCGGACCCGCAGTCGGCGAGCGCCGGGCCGCGCCACAGGTCCAGCGCGGCGCGCAGCAGGGGCAGGGCCCGGTCCGGCGAGGCGTCCCACGGCGGGTCGGCCGGCGGGACGGCGGGCTCGGGCAGCGGCAGGACGGCGGGACCGGGCAGCGGCACACCCGCCCGCTCGCAGAGCCGGCCGAAGCTCAGCACGTCGATCCGGTCGGGCTCGCCGGCCAGCAGGTAGCCGTACCCGCGGGTGTCCAGCTCCAGCCCGGAGCCGTCCAGCAGCTGGCGCAGCGCCGCGACGTGGCCCTGCAGGGCGGCCCGCGCGGTGGGCGGCGCACAGCCCTCCCAGACCAGCTCGATCAGCTCCTCGGTGGCCACCGTCCGGTTCAGCCGGAGGGCGAGCGCGCTCAGCAGCGCCCGGCGTTTGGGCGCCGAGGGCGTCACCACCGCCCCGTCCTCCCGCCGCACCACCACCGGTCCGAGCAGATCGATGTGCACGCGCCCGTTCCCCTCCCCCACCATCGCTTCCCCGGCCGGATCGAGGATAGGGCCGACCGGGCCCCTGACGTCGGCCGTACCGTACCCGGTGGGTACGACAGCGGTGCCGCGCCCGCCGACCGGTGCAACCCCGGCCCGCCTCCGCGGCGTCCTCCCGGGGGGTGGCCCGCGGCGCGGCGGCGGAGGACCGTCCGGCTCGGACCGGACACCTTCGCGCACTACACTGCTCCACCCCGAGGCTTCCGGTGCCACGGGCGTTGTGCGGTGAGGTGGGAGTACCGGTGCGGATTCGACTGCTCGGGCCGGTGGAGCTGCGGGTCGGGACGGACGGCTTCGCCGGGGTGGCGGGCGCGCAGCGGCGGGCCGTCCTGGCGCTGCTGGCGCTGCGGCTGGGGCGCCTGGTGACGATGGACCAGCTGTGCGAGCTGCTGTGGGCCGAGCAGCCGCCGCCGAGCGCCCGGGCGGCCGTGCAGGGGCACGTCGCCGCGCTGCGCAAGGTGCTCGCCGACACCCCGTTCGAGCTGCGCACCCGGGACTCCGGCTACCTGCTGGCCGGGCCGGCCGACGCCGTGGACGCGCTGCGCTTCGAGGAACTCGCCGGCGCGGCCGAGGAGCGGACCGGGCTCGGCGACCGCACCGCGGCCGTCGCACTGCTGGAGGAGGCGCTGCGGCTGTGGCGCGGCGAGGCGCTCGCCGACCTGCCCGACACCCCGCTGCGCGCCGCCGCGGTGGACCGGCTGCAGCAGTCCCGCACCGCCGCCCTGCTCTTCTGGGCCGGGCTGCGGCTGGGCCAGGGCGCCGGGGCGTCGGCCGTGCCGCTGCTGGAGCAGGGCGTCCGGCGGGACGGGCTGCGCGAGGAGCTGGTGGCGCTGCTGATGCGCTGTCTGCACCAGGCGGGCCGGTCCGCGCAGGCGCTGACCGCCTACCACCAGGCGCGGGTGCGGCTGGACGAGGAGCTGGGCATCCGCCCGGGCCCGGCGCTGCGGGCGGCACTCGCCGAGGTGCTGGCCGACGACCGTCCGGCGCCGGCGCCCGCCGCGCCCCCGACCCCCGGGCCGGCGCCGAAGGCCTCGCCCGCCCCGCGCAGGCTCCCCCGCCGCCACCCGGACTTCGTCGGCCGCAGCGCCGACCTGGCCCGCCTCGACCGGGCCTGCGGTCCCGGCCCCGCCGGGCTCGGGCCGGTGTCGGTGGTCGGGCCCGTGTCGGTGGTCGGACCGGCGGCAGTGGCAGGGACGGCGGCGGTGGTCGGACCGGTCCTGATGGTCGGGCCGGCCGGGGTCGGCAAGAGCGCGCTGGTCACCGCCTGGGCGCACCGGGCCGCCGACCGCTTCCCCGACGGCCTGCTCCACGCCGAACTGCGCGGCCTCGCCCCGGACGGCCCGGCCCGGCCCGAGGACGTCCTGGCCGGCTTCCTGCGCGCACTCGGCGTACCCGAGGAGGACGTCCCCGCCGGGCGCGCCGCCCGCGCCGCGCTCTACCGCGAACGCACCCGGGGCCGGCGGCTGCTGGTGCTGCTGGACGACGCCGCCGACGCCGACCAGGTCACCGACCTGCTGCCGGCCGGCCCGGCCGGCACCGCCGTCGTCACCGGCCGGGGCTCGCTGGAGGACCTGGTCGCACTGGAGGGCGCCGTCATGCTGCGCCTGACCGCCCTGCCCGAGGACGACGCCCTGCTCCTGCTGGAACGGGCCCTGACGCCCGCGCGACTGCGCGCCGAGCCGGAGGCCGCCGCCCGTCTCGCCGGGCTCTGCGACCACCTGCCGCTCGCCCTGCGGATCGCCGCCGCCCGGCTGGCCGCCCGGCCGGACTGGACGATCGCCGAGCTGGTGGCCGAACTCGCCGACGAGGAGACCCGGCTGGCCGTCCTGGACGCCGACGGCGCGCTCTGCGTCGCGGGCCGGCTCCGGCCGACCCACCGCCGGCTCTCCGCACCCGCGGCCGAACTGCTGACCGTGCTGGCCGCCCACCCCGGACGCGAGGTGGACACCGCGGCGAGCGCCGCCCTGCTCGGCGAGGACACCGCGACCGCCCACCGGGCGCTCGCCGAACTCGCCTCCCACCACCTGCTGACCGGCGCCGCCCCCGGCCGCCACGCCCGTACCGACCTGGTCCGGCTGTACGGTGCCGGGCTGCTCGCCGAACGGCCCGAGCAGCACCGCCGGCTGCTCCGCGAACGCCTGGCCGACCACTACCTCACGGTCCTGCGGCACTGCGGCGCCTTCCTCGACCCCGGTCAGGAGGACACCGCCCCGATCACCGCCGCGCCGATCGGCACCGCCCCGATCGGCACCGCGCCGACGGCCCTGCCGCCCGTCGTCGACATCCGCACCGCGCTCGACTGGTTCGACGCCGAGGAGCCCGCGATCTCCGCGCTCGTCGCGTCCCCCGACACCGACCCGGCCCGTGCCTGGCGGCTCGCGCTGACCGGCGGCTCGCTCTACTACGGCGCCAGCCGCTTCACCGACTGGCTCGCCAGCGCCCGGCTGGGGCTCGCCGCCGCCGAACGGTGCGGCGACCCGGTCGCGGTCTCGCTGCTGCTCAACTGCCTGGCGGAGGCCCTGGTCGCGCTGGAGCGCCGGTCGGAGTCCGCGGACGCGGCCCGGCGGGCGGTGGCCGCCGCCGAGTCCGCGACCGGGCCGGCGGCCACGTCCGCGCACGTCCGGGCGCTCGCCACGCTGGCGCTGGTCACCGCGATGCTCGGCCACTCCGCCGAGGCCGAGCGGCTGGCGGCCTCCGCCACCGCGCTCGCGCTGGAGTCCGGCGACCGCCGCCGGCTGGTCGACGCCAAGGTGCACCAGGGCTGGGTGAGCCTGGCCGTCGGGGACCGCGAGGGCGCCCAGCGCCGCTCCCGCGAGGCCCGGGAACTGCTGCCGGCCACGCCCGTCACCCAGGTCCACCTCTGGTCGCTGCTGACCGAGGCGCAGGCCCTGCCGCCGACCGTCCGCGAGGACGCCGCCGACCTCGCCTGGCACCGGCTGCTCGCCGCCTGCGAGGAGGCCGGGCTGCTGTACCTGCACGCGCTGGCCGAACAGTCCTACGCCGCCCACCTGTTGGCCCGCGGCCGGGAGACGGAGGTGCGCGGCCGGCTGCGCACGGCGCTGGACCGCTTCCGCGCCCACGACCGGCAGGCGGGCTACGTCAGCGGGTTCACCACCAGCCTGGAGGAGTCGCTCGACCTGCGCACCGGCCGGCGGCCCGCGGAGGACTGAACGCGGCGGGACGGCTTCGGAACGGCGGCGGCGCGGCTCCGGGACGGCCCGGTCTGCCGGTCCGGCGTGGCCTGTCAGCCCGCGGCCGGAGCGGCCCCGCGCCCCGTCGGCGCGTACCCGTGCTCCGCCGCCAGCACCGGACGCAGCGCCCGGATCGCGTAGAAGTTGCGGGACTTGACCGTCCCCGGCGGCACCCCCAGACGGGCCGCGGCCTCCAGCACCGAACGGTCCTTGAGGTGGAGTTCGACCAGCACCTCGCGGTGGTGCTTCTGCACCCGGCGCAGCGCCAGCGCGATGTCCCGGGCCACCACCACCTGCTCGTACGGGTCGTCCGAGGCGGGCCGGTCCTCCACCTGTTCGCCGATCACCTCCTTGGCGCGGGCGGCGGCCATCCGGTAGTGGTCGATCGCGATCCGCCGGGCGACGGTGAACAGCCAGGGCCGGCTCGCCTCCGGCCCCGCGGACAGCGCCTCCGGGTGCTGCCAGGCGCGCAGCAGGGTCTCCTGGAGGATGTCCTCGGCCTTGCCGCGGTCCCCGCCGGTGGCCCGCAGCAACGCGCGCAGCAGGTACCCGCCGTGCAGCCGGTGGATCTCGGCGAGCGTGTCGGGGTCGAGCGTCGGACGGGCCGGGGCGCTGGCGCCTCGGGGCGCGTCCGCCGGACCCCCGGACGACGGGGTGACGGACGTGGGCTGGGCGGCGGACGGCTTCGACACGCGCTACCTCTCAGGTCGGGCAGGGGCGCAACCCGGGCAGGGGCACGGCACGCGGGCAGGGCGTGCCGGGCACCGGCCGGACGTCCCCGGCGGTGGCTGCGACAGCACACTGCCGGAGTCCGCCAAGTCCGCACCAAGGATCCGCCAACGCCCCTCGTCAGGAGCACTCGGGCCGGCCCCGGGTGCCACCGTTGGCGGGCCCCGACGACTGTTGGCCGATCGTTAGCGGCCGTGAGCCGCCCCGCGTCGGCCGGCTGCCGCGGCCCCCCGGCCGTCAGCCGCCCTGCCGTCAACCCCCGGCCGTCAGCCGCCCTGCCGTCAGCCCTCCGCCGTCAACCCCCTGCCGTCAGCCCCCGCGAGCACCCGGACCAGCTCCTGCACCCCGTCCTCGCCCCGGTGCTCGATCAGCACCGCGACCCAGGTCGCCAGCCGCTTGCGCTCCGCCCCCGACCACCGCGCGGCCGACGGATGCTCGTCCACGACCAGCGCCGTGGCCACGCCCAGCAGCCCCGGATCGGGCCGCGGCCACCCCCGCCGCCCCGCCGGCACCGCACGCAGCGCCAACCGCCGGGCGACCGCGATCACCTCCTCCACCCCCGCCTCCGGCACCGCCAGCCCGGCCGGCCCCGCCTCGACCGGCGCCCCGGCCCGCACCAGGGCCGCGACGAAATCCCGTACCTCCGACCCGTCCGCCGCCATGCAGCGTCCCCGCCCCGTCCCGTTCACGGGACTCACGCTCCTTCCGACTCGGTGGCACTCGGCGGACGCCGGGTGCCACCGAACGACGGTACCGATCGGTAGCCGGTCAGGCAGAGGGTTTTTCCGATGCGGTCTCCCGATGTGTCCACCGGGCGCTCCATACGCCCTGCCCCGCTCAACGCGCCCTCCGCCGACAGTGGTTCAGGTGAACCGGAAGCACTCCTTCAGCCGTACTCCCTGCTGTACGGACGGGCCGAAGCGGAGGCACCGGTCCGGCGCAGCACGGACCGGGAGGTCCTCCGATGGCTTTCTCCGACGGCGCCCCGGTCGCGGGCTGCACCACCCCGGCCGCACCCGACTACTCGCCGGCCACCTGGCCCGAACCGGTCGCCCTGCGGCCCCGGCACCCGCTCGACCCGCTCGGCACCGTCCTGATCCCGCCCGCCGAACGGCGGTTGTTCACCCGGGCGGCGACCGGCGGACCGGCCCCGGCGGCGGCGTTCCCGACAGCGGCACTCCCCGTGGTGACGCTCCCGACGGCCGCACTCCCGACGGCGGCGCCCGCGGCCGTCCCGGTCATGACGGCCCCCGGCCCGCTCCTCGCCCCGCCCGCCCGGTACCCCGGCCCGGAGGACCGCCCGCGCACCCGGCGGCTCACCCTCCCGGGCGGCACCGAGGCCCGACGGCAACGCCTGCTCGAACGCGTCCGGGTGCCGCTGCGGGCCCGCCACCGGATCGCCGTCCTGGGCGACCCCACCGAGGAGGGCACCGTCGCCCTCGGCGCCCTGCTCGGCGGACTGCTCGCGGAACACCGGGCCCACCCCGTGCTCGTCCTCTCCACCACCGGCACCCCCGGGAACGAGTTCCGCACCGGCAGCCGGCTCGTCCTGCGGTCCGTCAAGCCGGACCCGGCCGCCCTGCGGCAGGCCCTCGACGAGGCCGACGGCCACTACCCCGTGGTCCTCGCCGACACCGCCGGCGCCCCGCCCGAGGTCCAACTCACCGCCGCCGGCCACACCGACCACCTGCTGCTCCACGCCCGGACCTGCGCCACCGGGGCCCGCACCACCGACGCCCTCATCGACCACCTCACCGCCCTCGGCCACGGCCACCTCGTCCACGGCGCCGTCGCCGCGTTCACCCCCGCCGCCCCCACCGACCGCCCGGTCGCCGACCGCGACCTCCTCCCCCACTTCCGCACCCGCTGCCGCGGCGCCCTCGCCCTCCCGCACACCGCCCCCGGCCGGCGCCCCCGCACCCGCCTCGACCACCTCGAACTCGCCGCCCTCGTCGGCGACGCCATGGCCGAACGGCAGCGGGCCGGGGCGGGAACCCTGGAAGTCGGCGCCCCTCGTTAGGGCGTCGGCACGGCACAGCCCTCGGAGCCGGGCTCCGCCGGTACACGACGGGCCCGGCGCTGATCGGAGCGGGGGCGGACGCGACCGTCATCCTCCTCGAACCCGGGGACGACCCGACGAACGGGGTCCAGAACCCCGTGAAGGTGCTCCTGCGGGGAGCGAGAGGGTGCCGGGGTTCCGCTTTCGGAACAGCCCGCCGATCCGGCTCTTCGCCCGCCTGGAACAGGGCTGTCTGCCGCTCGGCGCCGCCCTCCACCGGGGAACGCCCCCGGGGGCCGTCCACGCCGGCCCGGCCGAACCGGAGTTCCGCGAACCGCTGAGCCGGGAGCTGCCGGACGTGGTCAGGCCGGACTCCGCACCCGGCGCCGTGCCGCCGGTGGACTGGCTCGACCAGGTGGCAGCCGATCCCATCGGTGCCCTGGAGTCGTTCGCCCTCGGGTGGTTCCCCGCCGAGGAGGCGACCGGGAACGCGGCGGCCGGAGACGACGAGGCGGCAGCGGTGACCGGCGAGCTGCCACCGGCGCCGGCCGCCTTCCACCGCCTGGCCCGCCTGCGCCCGGCGCTCCACCGGTTCCACGACCCGGTGCTGAAGCAGCCGGAGCACACCGGGGACCGGCTGGTCCTCGCCCGGTGGGCGCGGGGCTACCGGGACCGGTCCATTCCGTGGCGGCGGCGGGAGCGGGACGGATCCGGTCCCGTCGTGTGGGAGACCGAGGATCCCCGGAGCGCCTACCGGGAGACGGCCGTCGGGCAGGAACCGCTCAGCCTCCTCGTGAGGACCCCGGCCACGGCGACGGGCGGGACGCTACCCAGCGGCCTCGGCTGTCCTCCGCCCGCCCCCGACGCCCTGTCCGGGCCCGGGCCCGGACAGGGCGACCAGGCCCGCCAGGGTGGCGGCGTCGCTGGTGGGCGGGGCGGGGGGCATGGTGAGGCCCGCAGCCGCGGTGGGCGGGGACGCGGCGGGCGCGGCGGGGGCGGCGAGGCGGGTGACGGCGGCGACCGGGTCGACGATATCTGAATAGCACACGTCTGAA
>NZ_JBSFWR010000088.1:0-37111 GCF_053594915.1 Kitasatospora sp. NPDC002543
GGTGGAGCGGATGATGCGGGACGCGAAGATCACGCAGATCTACGAGGGCACCAACCAGGTCCAGCGGATCGTGATGGCCCGCAACCTCCCGTAGCCCCGAAAACCGTGCGACGGCGGGCGGCCGCGCTCCGTAGGCTGCCCGCCATGTCGCTCACCCCCGCCGGGCCCGCCCTGGCCGTGATCACCCCCGAGAACGTCGACGCCGCCCTCGCCCTGCGGGTCCGCCCCGACCAGGAGGGCCTGGTGGCGCCGGTGGCGACGTCGCTGGCCGAGGCGTACGCGTACGGGGAGACGGCCTGGCCCCGGCTGATCCTGGACGGCGGGCGGCCGGTGGGCTTCGTGATGGCCTTCTTCGACCTCGCCTTCCACCCCGGCCGCCCCGGCGACCGCCCCCGCTCCGGCCTGTGGCGGCTGCTGATCGACGCCGAGCGGCAGCGCGGCGGCTACGGCCGCTTCGCCGTCGAGCGGGTCTGCGCCGAGATCCGCCGGCGCGGCGGCACGCGGGCGACGGTCACCTACCACCCCGGTCCGCGCGGCCCGGAGGAGTTCTACGCCCGCCTCGGCTTCCGGCCGACCGGGGAGACCAGCGGCGACCAGGCCGTCGCGGAACGGGACCTCCCGGCGCTCGGCTGAGCGGCGCCGCCGGGGGCCCGGCAGCCCTCGTCTTCCGTGCCCCGCGCGCCGGTTGGCGTGATCGACCCCCCGGTCGGCACCCGCCGGGTAGGGTCCGGCACCATGACCGAGCCGGGCTTCCTCACCGAGACCAGGGCGTTCTACGACGCCGTCGCCACCGAGTACACCGACCTCTTCCGGGACGCGCTGGACCGCATGCCGATGGACCGGGCGATGCTGGCGCTCTTCGCCGACCTGGTCCGCGCCGAGCGGCCGGACGGCAGGACGGCCGAACTCGGCTGCGGCCCGGGCCGGATGACCGGCCCGCTGCACCGGCTCGGCCTGGACGTGCAGGGCGTCGACCTCTCCCCGCGGATGGTCGAACTGGCCCGGCAGGCCCACCCGGAGGTGCCGTTCAGCGTCGGCTCGATGCTCGACCTCCCCTTCCCGGACGGGGAGTTGACCGGCGTGGTGGCCTGGTACTCGATCATCCACACCCCGGCGGAGCGGCTTCCCGAGGTGTTCGCCGAGTTCGCCCGGGTGCTGGCCCCCGGCGGCCACCTGATGCTCGCCTTCCAGGTCGGCGACCTGCCCTCGCGCCAGGAGCGGCCCTTCGGGCACCCGGTGTCGCTGGACTTCCGCCGGCTGCGGCCGGAGCGCGTGGAGGAACTGGTCCGGGAGGCCGGGCTGGCGGTCACCTCCCGGACGGTCCGCGAGCCGGAGGGCGAGGAGCCGACCCCGCAGGCCTATGTGCTGGCCCGCAAGCCGAAGGCCTGAGGAGGGCTCCCGCGCCGGGCTCCGCGCGGCCCCGGACCCGCGGACCGCTACGCCGCCCCGGACCCGCGGACCGCTACGCGGCCTCGGAGGGGGACGGCGGCAGCCCGGAGGCGGTCGCGATCACCTCGTCCAGCACCTCGCGGGAGCGCAGCAGATCGCTGATCGTCCGGTCGATCCGCTCGCGCTCCGCGGTGAGTTCCTCGACCAGCAGCGGGGTGGCGACCTCGTTCGGGCCGCCGTCGGAGTCCCGCATGCAGGGCAGGATCTTGTAGATGGTCCGGCTGTGCAGCCCGGCGGCGAACAGTTCCTGGATGTGCACCACCCGGTCGACGGCGGCCTCCGGATACTCCCGGTGGCCGCCGTCGGTGCGGCGGGCGGCCAGCAGGCCCTGCTGTTCGTAGTAGCGCAGCGAGCGCTCGCTCACGCCCGTCCGCCGGGCCAGTTCGCCGATCCGCATGCCGTCCGTCCCGTCCCGTCGTCCTTCGCCCCGGTCGTCCCCGGCCCCGGGCGTCGTGCCGCCGCGGCCGTCGTTCCACAGTGTGCCCCGGAGCCGGCACCGGGGGGTAGGTTCGCGCCCCCGCCCGAGGTCGGCCACCGGATAACACAGCCGCGTCCGACCGTGCCGGACCGGGGGCGGCGCGCGCCGAACAGGCGATCGTGCCATGATCCCTGCATGTCTTCCAACGTTTTCTTCGACATCACGATCAACGACGAGCCGGCCGGCCGGATCGTCTTCAAGCTGTTCGACGAGGTCGTCCCCAAGACCGCCCGGAACTTCCGCGAGCTGGCCACCGGCCAGAACGGCTTCGGCTACGCGGGCTCCGGTTTCCACCGCGTGATCCCGGCCTTCATGCTCCAGGGCGGTGACTTCACCAACCACAACGGCACCGGCGGCAAGAGCATCTACGGCGAGAAGTTCGCGGACGAGAACTTCCAGCTCAAGCACGACCGCCCGGGCCTGCTGTCGATGGCCAACGCCGGCCGCAACACCAACGGCTCGCAGTTCTTCATCACCACCATCGTCACCGACTGGCTGGACGGCAAGCACGTCGTCTTCGGCGAGGTCGTCGAGGGCCTGGACCTGGTCAAGAAGATCGAGGGCCTCGGCTCGCCGAGCGGCCGCACCTCGGCCAAGATCACCATCGCCGCCTCGGGCGAGGTCCAGTAACCGCCGCACCACTGGCACGCACCGCCCCGGAGCGGGACGTCGGACCTTCCGGCCTCCCGCTCCGGGGCGGTTTCGTACCCGCTCCGCGCCGGCTCGGGCCCCGCCCGGCACCCGTGGCCGCCGCCGGCCGGGGTGCGGCGGGCAGGGTAGCCCGGAGCGCCGCCCTCCGGGCCGGAACCGGGCAATCTCACGGCCTTCCTCCGGCCGGGCCCTACGCTCGAATCGGACGCGGACCCAGCCGCGGCCGAACTCGACTCTGCGACAAGGTGGTTGAGCGATGACGGAGCAGGGCGCCGATGACGGCGAGGTGACCTACGAACAGGTGACGGTGGTCTCCCTGGCCGGCTGCGAGCCGGTCGGCCCGGCGCGGTTCGCCGTCCGGGTCGTCCGCGAGGGCATGACCGTCAAGCGGGTGGCGGGCTACTGGGTGCGCTGGGACGAGCGCTGGGGCCCGGAGGAGGTCCGCCACCACGCCCGCTGGGTCGCGGACGAGGAGTACGTGCGGCCGGAGACCGGCAGCCTGGACGGCACCCTGGCGGTGATGGTCGCCGCGTACTGGACGGACCCGGCGGGCGCCTTCCCGCGCCGCCCGGGCACCGAGACCGTGGTGACCTTCCGGCCGGGCGAGACCGCGCACGAGCTGGTGCTGGAGCAGCCCGCACCGACCGTCCCGGCCGCCGCCCCGCACCGCCAGGCCTCGCTGTCCGTGCAGCTGACCCACGCGAGGTGGCTGGGCTGCGACGGGCAGCCGATCCACTACGGCTTCTCGGGTGCCACCGAGGCGGCCGGCGGCGAGGGGGAGTGGCTGGTCCGCTTCCCGGAGTGCGGCACCGGCCTGCTGCCGTACGTCTGAGGGATCCGCCGCGCCGCCGTACCGCGCGGGAGGTCAGGAGGGGCTGGGCACCGGCGCGGGGCCCCAGGCGCCCGCCCGCGTCCCCACCTTGCGGGCCGGTGCGCCGGCCCAGATCTCCCCGGGCCCGGTCGAGCGGGTGAGCACCGCGTTGGCCCCGACGACGGTGCCCGCGCCGACGGTCAGCACGCCCTCCTTGCACACCACCTTGGCGCCCGCGCACAGCACCGCCCCGTCCTCGACCACCACCCGCCGCATCGCGCTCTCCTCCTGCGGCACCCACGGGTCGGCCCGGCCGATGGTCACGCCGTTGTAGAGCGTCACGCCGGCGCCGAGGGTGGTGTACGGGTGCAGCACGGTGCCGAAGCCGCGGTGGAAGACCATCAGCCCGGGCCCGATCTCGCAGGCGGCGGGCACCTCCATGCCGTAGAGCGCGAGCGCCTCCTGGACCAGACGGCCCAGGAGGCGGTGGCGGCGGCGCCGGATCAGTGCGGTGACGAGTGACATCCACTCATTGTGGCGGTGCCGTCACGCGAAGTCGCCGACTACTTGAACTCCGGCACCGCGGTGTCGTTCTTGAAGGCGTCGAACACCTGCTTGGACTTGTTGGCGTCCCACAGCACGGCGGACTCGCCGGTCTTGGTCCGGTAGTCCGGGTTGCCGATCGGGACGGTCACCGACTTGCCGCCGCCGCCGTTGACGTCCTTCATGGCGAGGAAGAACGAGCCGAGGTCGGTCAGTCCGCAGTCGTCGTCGACGATCAGGGTGCCGAGCGCGGAGTCGACCAGCGGGTAGAAGGTGAACGGGTTCACCAGGTTGCTCGGGGAGGCGGCCTGGTGGGCCAGGGCGCCGAGGAACTTCTGCTGGTTGCGCATCCGGCCGAGGTCCTGGTCGGCCATCTGGTGGCGTTGGCGGACGAAGGCGAGGGCCTGCTTGCCGTTGAGGGTCTGGTCGCCGGCCTTGAGGTCGAGCCCGGAGTCCTTGTCCTGGATGTCCTGGTCGATCTTCATCTCGACGCCGCCGATCGAGTCGACGATGCCGACGAAGCCGCCGAAGCCGATCTCGGCGTAGTGGTCGATCCGGATGCCGGTGTTCTGTTCGACGGTTTGGACCAGCAGGCGGCCGCCGCCGTTGCCGAAAGCCGAGTTGATCTTCGCGGTGGTGCCCTTGACCGGCTTGCCGTTGCTGCCCGGGTGCTCGGGGATCGGCACCCAGGAGTCGCGCGGGATGCTCATCAGGGTGTTCCCGCCGTCCCCGACGTGCAGGATCATCATCGAGTCGCTGCGCTTGCCCTCGGTGTCGTGCCCGGTGTGCAGGTCGTCCTGCTCGGATTCGGTGAGGCCCTGGCGGCTGTCGGAGCCGACGATCAGCCAGTTGGTGCCCTTGCCCGCGGCCGGGCGCCCGGGGTAGTCGGCGAGCACGTTCTCGTGGTTGAGCTTGGAGTCCGCCCAGAACCAGGTGGAGACGGCGGTCACCATGACGGCGATCAGCACGCCGAAGACCGACCACTTCACGATCCGCCGACGGGGCCAGCGCCGGGCCGGGGTGCCGGCCGGGCGGCTGCCGTCGGGGCCACCGGGCCCGCCCGGGCGACCGGGGCCGCCGGGTCCGCCCGGGCCCCCGGGGCGCCCCGGTCCGGCGGGACGGGAGCCGGGTGCGCCGGGCCCCTGCGGCGGGACGCCGCCGAGCCGGGACTGCCCCGGCTGCCCCTGCTGCCCGGGGTGCCGCGGCGCGGGCGCCCCCGGTCCGCGCGGGTTCAGCGAGGGCGGCAGCGGCCGTTCGCCCGCGCCGCGTCCGCCGTTGCCGCCGTTGCCGCCGTACGGGTTCCCGCCGCCCCCCGGGCGGCCCTCCTGCCACGTGTTCATGCCGATGAGGATGCCCGACCCCGGTCGGGCTGACTCCCCCCGGGGGGCCCGCCGGGCCTCTTGTAGCAGTTTTGATGCACGCACCGGATCGTTCCGCCGTAACCTCCGGACACCCCCCGTTCTGAGTGCTGAAACGTTTCTTGACCGGCTCGAACGCGGCGTGTTTGCATTCCGAACATGGATCAGCGTTGGGCACTCACGCGTCGGCGGCACGTCGACCTGCGGCGTGGTGTGGCCTGTTCGCTCTGTCGCGGCTGACGAGCACCCGTCGAGTTCCCCCACTCCTCGCCCCCCCGTGCCGCCCCGCTTCCAGCCAGAGGTGAACCCATGGCCGTCGTCCTGTCCGTTTCCGGCTCCCCGTCCGCCACCTCCCGCACCACCCGCCTGCTGCGCCACGTCGACGCGCGGCTCGCGGAGCGCGGTCACCACGTCGTTCCCTTCGAGGCCCGCAGCCTGCCCGCGCACGCGCTGCTGTCGGGCGACTTCGACCACCCCGAGATCGTCGCCGTCACCGAGCTGTTCGCCCGCGCCGACGGCGTGGTCGTCGGCACCCCCGTCTACAAGGCCGCCTACTCGGGCCTGCTGAAGGCCCTGCTGGACGTGCTCCCGCAGTACGCCCTGGCCGGCAAGGCCGTCCTGCCGCTCGCCACCGGCGGCTCGGCCGCCCACGTCCTCGCGGTGGACTACGCGCTGCGCCCGGTGCTCAGCTCGATGGGCGCCGGCCACATCACCCAGGGCTGGTTCGTGCTCGACCGCCACGTCACCGCCCGGGAGGACGGGACGACCCTGCTGGAGCGCGAGACCGAGGTGCTGCTGGCCCCGGTCGTGGAGGGCTTCGCCACCGCCCTGGAACGGCTGGCCGCACCGGCGCTGACGAGCTGACCCGCCGTCGCCGCGGCCCGTACGGGGCGTCCCCGAGACGAGCCGCGGCGACCCCTAGGGGGAGCGGCGCCGCGGCCCGTAGAACCTTGGTTGAGCGGCTTCATTCCGGCGGATGACGAGGCCTCCGCCGACGACTCCTAACGTGGTTCACACGTCCCCGCCCGTCAGGAAGCGGCCCGGTTCCGCCGGGTCCTGTGGCCAGGTCCACCGGGAGGGTGGGGACAACTCCCGGTCGAGGACTACCGCCTGCGCCATGTCGCGCGGCGGGCGGACCCGCGAGGCTGGGGGCCGACGGGTGAGCGCGACTTCCATAGGAGAGACCAGTGACGACGGCAGCAGCCGTGTACGACCCCCAGCTTCCCGGCGGAGCGTCCGCCGTCGCCGCGTCGGCCCGTCAGGTCACCAAGGCTTACGGCGCGGGCGAGACCAGGGTGACCGCCCTCGACGCGGTCGACGTCGACATCCAGCGCGGCCGGTTCACCGCGATCATGGGCCCCTCGGGCTCCGGCAAGTCCACGCTGATGCACTGCCTGGCGGGCCTCGACACTGTCACCTCCGGGCGGATCCGGATCGGCGACACCGAGATCACCGGCCTCAGGGACAAGCAGCTCACCAGGCTCCGGCGCGACAAGATCGGCTTCATCTTCCAGGCGTTCAACCTGCTCCCGACCCTGAACGCGCTGGAGAACATCACGCTCCCGATGGACATCGCCGGGCGCAGGCCCGACCAGGCCTGGCTGGACCAGGTGGTGGAGACGGTCGGCCTGTCCGGCCGGCTCAAGCACCGCCCCGCCCAGCTCTCCGGCGGCCAGCAGCAGCGCGTCGCGGTGGCCCGGGCACTGGCCGCCCGCCCCGAGATCATCTTCGGCGACGAGCCCACCGGGAACCTGGACTCCCGCTCCGGCGCCGAGGTGCTCACCTTCCTGCGCCGCTCGGTGGACGAACTGGGCCAGACCATCGTGATGGTCACCCACGACCCGGTCGCCGCCGGCTACGCGGACCGCGTGCTCTTCCTCGCCGACGGCGTGATCGTGGACGAGATGCACGCGCCCACCGCCGACTCCGTCCTCGAACGCATGCGCCGTTTCGACGGCAAGCGCACCAGCTGAGCGGCGGGGACGACACCGACATGCTGCTCAGAACCTCGCTGCGGAGCTTCCTCGCCCACAAGGGCCGGA
Organism: Kitasatospora sp. NPDC002543; assembly: GCF_053594915.1. Lineage (NCBI taxonomy): Bacteria > Bacillati > Actinomycetota > Actinomycetes > Kitasatosporales > Streptomycetaceae > Kitasatospora > Kitasatospora sp. NPDC002543. The sequence goes on from NZ_JBSFWR010000088.1 coordinate 7,333, forward strand.
TGGCCCTCTCCCTCGTCGCCGTCGTGCTCTCGGTGGCCTTCGTCTCCGGCACCCTGGTGTTCTCCGGCACCGCCACCGGCACCTTCGACAAGCTCTTCTCCGCGACCGCCTCCGACCTCTCGGTCCAGCCGCCCAAGCCGGCCGACGACGAGATGCAGCAGGCCGCCGTCAAGCCGCCGACCGTGCCGGTCGAGCTGGAGCAGCGGGTCGCCGCGCTGCCCGGGGTCAAGCGCGCGGTCGGCCAGGTCATGGTCGAGAACGCCGTCCTGATCAACCCGGCCACCAACAAGCTGGTCGGCCCGACCACCGGCGCGCCCACCCTGCTCGGCAACTGGACCGACGCCCCGAGCAACCCGGTGAAGCTCACCTCAGGCCGCACGCCGCGCGGCCCGACCGAGCTGGTGCTGGACGCGGACACCGTGAAGAAGGCCAAGCTCGGCCTCGGCGACACGCTCAGGGTCGAGAACCCGCTGGGCCGGCACGACTTCACGATCGTCGGCATCGCCACCTTCACCACCACCAACCCGGGCGCCGCGCTCGGCTTCCTGGACACCCCGACCGCCCAGCTGACGCTGCTCGGCGAGCAGGCCTTCAGCACCGTCGACGCGTACGGCGACGGCAGCCGCGGCGGCGACCGGCTCAAGGCGGACGCGCTGGCCGAGCTCGGCGGCGGCTACCAGCTGAAGACGGCCGCCGAGCAGAAGGCCGACCGCAGCGAGCAGATCGGCAAGGGCCTCGGCTTCCTGAAGTACGCGATGCTCGGCTTCGCCTTCGTCTCGGCGATCGTCGGCGCCTTCCTGATCGTCAACACCTTCTCGATGCTCGTCGCCCAGCGCACCCGGGAGATCGGCCTGCTGCGCGCCATCGGCGGCAGCCGGCGGCAGGTCAACCGCTCGGTGCTGGTCGAGGCTCTGATCCTGGGCGTGCTCGGCTCGACCCTCGGGATCGCGGCCGGCCTGGGCGTGGCGGTCGGCCTGATCCGGCTGATGACCGCGATCGGCATGGACCTCAAGGCGGCCGACCTGCGGATCGGGCCGGACGTGTTCGTCGCCGGGTACGCGCTGGGCATCGTGGTCACCCTGGTCGCGGCCTGGTTCCCGGCCCGGCGGGCGAGCCGGATCTCGCCGATGGCCGCGCTGCGCGACCACGGCACCCCGGCCGAGGCCAGGGCCGACCGGGTCCGCACCGTCCTCGGCCTGCTGCTGACGGCGGGCGGCGGCGCGCTGCTGGCCCTCGGCGCCGGGGCGGAGAAGGCGGCCACCGGCGGCCGCTACCTGGGTCTGGGCGTGGTGCTCACCCTGATCGGCTTCGTGGTGCTCGGCCCGCTGCTGGCCTCGGCCGTCGTCCGGGTGCTCGGCGCGCTGCTGCCGGCGCTGTTCGGCCCGTCCGGGAAGCTCGCCCAGCGCAACGCGATGCGCAACCCGCGCCGCACCGGCGCCACCGCCGCCGCGCTGATGATCGGCCTGGCCCTGGTGATCGCCTCCGCGGTGTTCAGCTCCTCGGCCGTCACCTCGACCAGCGCGCAGATCGACAAGTCGGTGGGCGCGGACTACATCGTCTCCGGCGGCCGCGGCGCGATCGCCCCCGAGGTGATGACGGCCGTCGAGAAGACCCCGGGCATCGACCACATCACCGTCCAGCGGGCCTTCTTCGCCGCGCGGATCCAGCTGCCGGACGGGCAGAGGGCCAAGACGGAGCTGACCGCCGTGCCGCCGTCCTTCTTCGGCACCGACTTCCGGCCGACCGTCGACGCCGGGGCGGTGGACTCGCTCCAGCGCGGCTCGCTGGGGATCGGCGCCGCCTTCGCCAAGGACCACGGCCTGAAGGTCGGCGACCGGGTCACCGTCGAGTACGGGCAGGGCCGCACCCAGGCGCTGCCGGTCGGCGCGGTCCTCGGCAAGGGCGGGCTGTTCGGCCCCGGTGCCTTCGTCGCCATGGACACCATGGCGCAGGCCGTCCCCGCCGCCGAGCAGCCCCCGGTGTGGACCTTCTTCGCCAAGGCCGCCCAGGGCGCCGACGTCGGCAGGACGCTGACCGCGCTGGAGGACGGGCTGAAGGAGTACCCGCAGCTGACCGTCAAGGACCGGGCCGGCTACAAGGAGCTCGCCCAGTCCCAGATCAACACCCTGCTGTACCTGATCTACGGGCTGGTCGCGCTGTCCATCACGGTCGCGGTGCTCGGCGTGGTCAACACCCTGGCGCTGTCGGTGGTCGAGCGGACCCGCGAGATCGGCCTGCTGCGGGCGATCGGGCTCTCCCGCCGCCAGCTGCGCCGGATGATCCGGCTGGAGTCCGTGGTGATCGCGGTGTTCGGCGCCGTCCTCGGCACCGGGCTGGGCCTGGCCTGGGGCGTCACCGTCCAGCGGGTGCTGCGGGACCAGGGCCTCGGGACGCTCTCCGTCCCGACCGTCACGGTGGCGGTCACGCTGGTCGCCTCGGTGCTGATCGGCCTGCTCGCGGCCCTCGTCCCGGCTTTCCGGGCCGGACGCATGAACGTCCTCGCGGCCATCGCGACGGACTGACCCGGCGCCGGGGGGCGCCGGGCCGCGGAACCCACGGGGGAACGGGGGAACGGGGCCGGGTGCGCACAGCGCCCGGCCCCGGTGCCGTTCCCGGCCCCGGCGGACGGCCCCGCCGGGCGGCGGCGCCCGACGTGCGTTCCGTTTCCCACGTGCTGCGATGATCGTCCGATGCTCCCCTCGGACGCCCCGCCGCTGCCCAGCGCCGCGCCCCTCACCAGTGCCGCCGCCGCCCGCTGGCGGGCCGCCCGGACCGCCTGGCGGCTGGACGGCCGCCGGCTCGCGCTGGTGCCGATCGGGTTCGTGCTCCTGGCGAGCGCGGTGGAGCCGGACGTGGGCCGGTGCAACGTCCACAACGTCTGCCGGGACACCTGGGGCTCCGGACTGGCGGGCTGGTCCGTGCTGGCCGAGATCCTCCTGCTGGCCACCCGGGCCCGGGTCCGGATGCTCGTGCCGCCGGTCGTCCTGGCACTGCTCTGGTACCTCCCGGAGGGCCTGGTCACCCCGACCGCCCGCTGGTCCGCGGTGCTGCTCCACGTGCTGCTCACCGCCGTCCTGCTCGGCGCCGAGGCCGGCCGCCGCCGGGCCCGCCAGCAGCTGGACGAGCTGATGCTCCCGCCCGCCCCCTACCCCTGGACCGCCGCCGGCGCGCCGTCGCCCGTCCACCGGGACGGCCCGCCCGTGCTGCGCCGCGCCCTCGGCGTCCTGCTGCTGGTCGTCGCCGCGGCCTTCCCGGTGTACGGCCTCTGGGCGCAGGCCAGGGCGGACGCCGCCGCCGCGTCCGCCACTTGGGTGACCGGCACCGCGGAGGGGAGCGACCGGGACGGCCTGCTGACCGTCCGCTTCCAGCCGCCCGGCGGCGACCCCGAGCGCACCGCCGTCCTGGACGTCTGGTGGCAGCACCGGCCCCGGCCGGGCGAGCCCGTCCCGCTGCTGGTGGACGGCGACCGGGTGCGCGCCCTGGGTGACGACTACGACGTCTCCGGCCAGCTGAGCGCCGGCGGCCTGATCGCCCTGCTCGGCCTGGTGCTGCTCGGCTCGGCCGCCGTCGCGAGTGCCCGTCGCGGCCGGCCCGCCTTCGCCGGCGCCGCCCCCGCGCTCGCCGTCCGGGTGCGCGCCGACGCCCGCGGCGACCTGCTGGTGCTGCCGCTGGACGGACCGCCGGACGGCCCCGGACTCTGGCGGCTGGTCGAGCGCGACCGCTACCGCTGGGCCCACCGCGCCGCCCCGGACGGGGAGTCCCCGGCCTGGGTGCCCGAGCACCTGGCGACGGAGGACGAGGAGGCCGACTACCCCGAGCCGGTGCTCGACCACGACGAGGACGAGGAGGAGTTCGAGGAGCTGTTCGACCGGGCGACCCCGGCGGAGGCCGCCGAGTGGCTGGCCCTGGCCGGCCGCAGCGTGCCCGCGGTGCTGTACGGCGGCCCGGACGGGCCCGACCCCCAGCTCCTCGTCCGCCCCGGCCTGCTCGACGGGGACCCGTCCTGGGTGGCCTCCGTGGTCGCCCCCGCCGCCCGGGCCCCGCGCTTCGGCGGGCGCTCCGGGCGCTACCGCGAGCGCGAACTGGCCGTCGCCGCGCTGACCGCGGAGACCGTCGCCGCCGCCCCCGCGGCCGGTCCGGACACCGAGCCGCTGGCCGCCCGCCGCTGGGAGATGCCGCTGCCGCTGCGCGCGGCGGCCGGACCGGTGGCCGCGCTGCTGGTCGCCACCGTGGTCGTGCTGCTCGACGACGACGGCTGGTGGGAGGGGCTGCTGCGCCCGCTGTGGATCGGCTGGCTGGCGATCCTCGCCTGCGCCCAGACGCTGTCCTGGCAGCTGGTGGCCGACCGCAACGGCCTGCGGGTGGCCACCGCGCTGCGCACCCGCAGCTACCGGTGGGCGCAGGTCTCCGCGGCGGCCGTGCACCGGAACCTGCTCACGATCCGGCTGCACGGCGGGCGGGAGTTCTCCTTCTTCAGCCGCCCGGCGGTCCGGCTGGCCGCCCTCTTCGGCGGCCGGTACGACCCGGTGGCGCTGGCCCGGACCGTCGCCACCGCGGCCCACCGCCCCGACCTGCGCCCGGCGCAGGCCCTGCCGGACCGGCTGGGCGGCCCCCAGCACCTGCTGAACCGGCTCGCGCTGACCGGCTACGCGGTGTTCACGGTGGCCCACTACGCACTCTGAACCCACCCGGGACCGGCACCGGATCCACACCGCTTCCGGCCTGCGCGTAAGGAGGAGTACGGTGTTCTTGATCACAGCACCGGCTCCGCGCCGGGAGGGGCCCCCGGTGGCCCAGACCGGGACAAGACGGGGACGCGTCCGCACCGGTACGGTTGGCCCCGATGAACACCAAGGCTGCTGAGGAGCTGCCGGCTGTTTCCGTGATCATGCCGGTGCTCAACGAGGAACGTCACCTGCGCACGGCGGTCCGGCGCATCCTGGACCAGGAGTACCCCGGGCCGATGGAGGTGGTGATCGCCCTCGGTCCCTCCACCGACCGCACCGCGGAGATCGCCGCCGAGCTGGTGGCCGAGGACCCGCGGGTGCGGACGGTGGCGAACCCCACCGGCCGGACGCCGGCCGGGCTGAACGCCGCGATCCGGGGCTCCCGGCATCCGATAGTCGTGCGCGTGGACGGCCACGGCCTGCTCACGCCCGGCTACATCACCACCGCGGTCCGGCTGCTCGGCGAGATGGAGGCAGCCAACGTCGGCGGCATCATGCACGCCGAGGGCGAGACCGAGTGGGAGAACGCGGTCGCGGCCGCGATGACCTCCAAGATCGGCGTCGGGAACGCGGCCTTCCACACCGGCGGCCTGGCCGGCCCGGCGGACACCGTCTACCTCGGGGTGTTCCGGCGGGAGGTGCTGGAGAAGCTCGGCGGCTACAACGAGGAGTTCATCCGCGCCCAGGACTGGGAGCTGAACTACCGGATCCGCCAGGACGGCGGCCTGGTCTGGTTCACCCCGCAGCTCAAGGTGACGTACCGGCCCCGCCCCTCGGTGCGCGCGCTGGCCAAGCAGTACAAGGACTACGGCCGCTGGCGCCGGGTGGTCACCCGCTACCACCGGGGCTCGGTCAACATGCGCTACCTGGCCCCGCCGGCCGCGCTGGCGGCGGTCGTCGTCGGGCTGGCGCTCGGCGTCGCCGTCCACCCGGCCTTCCTGGCGGTGCCCGGCGCGTACCTGCTGGGGATCCTCGGCGGCGCGGCGGTCGAGGGCCGCGGCCTGTCGGTGCGGGCCAGGGCGCTGCTGCCGGTGGCCCTCGCGACCATGCACCTCAGCTGGGGCTTCGGGTTCCTGACCTCACCGCGCTCGCTGGCCCGAAGAGTGATCGCCAGCGTCGGACCGTCCGCCAAGGACGTGCTCTCGAAGACCGGCTGATCCGGACCGGACTGCTGATTCGTTTCCGCGGCACCCCCGCAGAGCCCCCGCACCACCCCGCACCACCCCGCACCGCGTGGCGCTGCCCGGCACCGCCCGGCGGCGCTATCGTCGGTGCGCATGGCGACAGTTGAGGGCGGGCCGGGCGCGGCCCGGATCGAGCCGAGCGCGGACGTCGACGAGCGGGCCGCGATCGGCGCCGGGACGGCGGTCTGGCACCTCGCCCAGGTCCGCGAGGACGCGGTGGTCGGCGCGGACTGCGTGATCGGCCGCGGCGCGTACGTCGGCCCCGGCGTGCGGATCGGGGACCGGGTCAAGGTGCAGAACCACGCGCTGGTGTACGAGCCGGCGGTGGTCGAGGACGGGGTGTTCATCGGCCCGGCCGCCGTGCTCACCAACGACCGGTACCCGCGCGCGGTCACCCCCGAGGGCCGCCCCAAGGACCGGCTCGACTGGCGGGCCGAGGGGGTGACGCTCCGTCGGGGCTGCTCGGTGGGCGGCCGGGCGGTGCTGGTCGCCGGGGTGACGGTCGGCCGCTGGGCCCTGGTCGCGGCCGGCGCGGTGGTGCACCGGGACGTCCCGGACTTCGCGCTGGTCGCCGGCGTCCCGGCCCGCCGGATCGGCTGGGTGGGCCGGGCCGGCGAGCCGCTGCGGCCCGCCGGGGACGGCGAGTGGCAGTGCCCCCGGACCGCCGAGCGGTACCGGGAGGAGGACGGAACCCTCGTGCCGGCGTAGCTACTTGGCGCAGACGTCGGTGTCGTCGGCCTGCACCCGCTGGAGGTCCTCGGGCGCCTCGGTGGGCACCGCGGCCGGGCCGGCGGGGGCGGCCAGCACGTCCTTGCCGAGCACCAGCAGCAGCCCGCCCTTCGGGTCCTGCTTCCCGGCCGGCCGGACGGCGTCGGCGGGCAGGCCGAGGGCGGCGGCCAGGGCACCGGCCTCGGCCTCCAGGCCGGCCGGGTGCGTCACCGTGGTGGTGTCCGCGGGCGGTGCGTCGCTGCCGACCGCGGCCCGGTCGAAGCCCTTCGCCCGGAGCTTCTCCACGGTCGGCCCGGACTGCCCGCGGGTGCCGCTGCCGTTGCGCACCGTCAGCTGGACGGTCTTGGTGCGGACGGGCGGCGGGGTGGCGGCCTGGGTGGTGGCGGCCGGGGCCGACTGCGTGGCCGGGTCGCCGGTGGCCGGCGCCGCGGGGGCGTCCGGGGTGGCCGGGGCGGCGGTCTCGGTCAGCGAGCGGTCGCCCGCGACCATCGCGAACAGCTGCCCGGCGTCCGGCTGCTTGAGGATCACCCGGTTCTCGTCCTTGGGGTCGTCCAGGACGGGCGCGGTGGTGAAGGTGATGTTCTTGGTGTCCACCTTGCTGATGTCCAGCGCAAGGTCCTTGAGCTTGTCCACGCTGCCGATGCCGGAGTCGACGGTGAGCGCCTTGGTGGCGGCGTCCGCGAGCTTGTAGAGCTTGCTCGGGCTGGTCAGGGTGTCGTCGCTCTTGATCTTGCGGATCATCGAGCTGATGAACTGCTGCTGGAGCGGGATCCGGGTCAGGTCGCCGCCCTGGCCGACCGCGTGCCGGGTGCGGACGAAGGCCAGCGCCTCGTCGCCCTGCACCACGTGCCGCCCCTTGCTCATCCTGAGGTGGGAGCCGGAGTCGTTGATGTCCTTGGCCGCGCAGACCTCGACCCCGCCGACGGCGGTGGAGAGGGTCTTCACCGCCTCGAAGTTGACCTGCACGAAGTGGTCGACCCGGATCCCGGTGATCTTCTCGACGGTCTTCCAGGTGCAGCCGGCGTCGCGCCCCTCCTGGCCGAGGCTGTTGTTGAACTCGTTCCGCGCCGAGCCCGGGATCTTCTTCCCCTGGGCGTTCTGGCACTCCGGGATCGGCACCATCAGGTCGCGCGGGAGGCTGATCACCGTCGCGTTGCTGCGGTCCTTGGCGATGTGGAACAGCAGCGTGGTGTCGGCGTGCCCGGTGCTGCCCTCGTCGCCGTACTCCCGGCCCAGGCCCTCCCGGCTGTCCGTGCCGATCACCAGGACGTTCAGGGCGTCCCCGGCGGCCGCGGGGCGCTCGGACTCGTCGCCCAGCTGCACCTTGACCGAGGTCAGGTTGTCGTTGAAGTGCCGGTACAGGTAGTACGCCCCGCCGCAGCCCGCCACCATCACCAGGGCGCCCGCCCCGGCCGTCCACTTGAGGGCCCGTCGGCGGCGGGTGCGCTTGGCGATCGCGGCCGCCCGCCGTCGGCTGTCCCGGCGGCCCTCCACGGGCGGTGCGGCGGGCCCGGTGGGGGCGGCCGGTCCGGCGGGTGCCTCGGCGGCCCGCCGGCGCTGCCGGGGGACGCCGGGGGACGGGTCCACCCGGGACCCGCCGGCTTCCGGTTGCTCCTCGTGCACGCGGGTTCCCTACCTTCGACCGGTCACGGCTGTGGACCGCCCGTGCGGACGGGCCGATCCGGACACACTAGACGAGCCGAACGGGGGAGTCGTTCCCGATGTGATCTCCGCCATGTTCCGGCAGGGCGGAGGTAAATACCATGCGTGGCCGAGCAATTGCGGAAGCATCCGGACCGGTCGTCAGCGCCGCGCGGGAGCGGCCGGGCCGGTCCGGCCCGCCCGGCTCAGTGCTGGGCGCAGGAATCCACGTCGGCGGTGCGTCCCTCGAAGGTGGGCGAGGCGCCCGCCGAGGGTGACGCGCTCGCCACCGCGGCGCCCGTCATCGCCGCCGCCACCTCGGCCGTCGGGCCCACCGGTCCCGCCGGTCCCGCCGCCGGGCTCGCACCCGGGCCCGTGCCCGCTCCCCGGGCGAGCGCGGACCCGGGCGGCCGGACGGCGACCGGCCGGTCGTCCCGCAGTGCCGCGAACAGCTGCCCGGTCTGCGGCTGCACGAACTCGTCCCGGTCCGAGTCGTAGCGGTACGGGCGGCGCGGCGCGGTCAGGAAGACCACGTCCGCGGAGGGGATCCCGCGCAGGTCCTGGGTGAGGTCGTACAGCGCGCCGAGCGAGGACAGCCCGCCGTCCGCCCGGACGGACGAGGTCGCGGCGTCCAGCACCGGCCACAGCTTCGCCGGGTTCAGCAGCACGCCCTGCGACTGCACCTTGCGGATCAGCGCGGCCAGGAACTGCTGCTGACGGCCCATGCGCTGGGTGTCGCTGCCGTCTCCCAGGCTCTCCCGGGCGCGGACGTAGCCCAGCGCCTGCTCGCCGTGCAGGCTCTGCCGGCCGGCGGGCAGGTCGAGCCTGGCGTCCTTGTCGTGGATCGGCTGCGGCACGCACACCTCGACCCCGCCGATCGCGTCCACCATCGTCTTGAAGCCGCTGAAGTCGAGGATCACGTAGTGGTCGATCCGGATGCCGCTCAGCTGCTCGACGGTCCGGATCGAGCAGGCCGCGCCCCCCGTCTCGAAGGCCCAGTTGAACTGCATGAGCGCGGGCCGGCTGCGGCCGCCGTCCGGCTTCTCGCAGGCGGGGACGGTGACCATCACGTCGCGCGGTACCGAGACCGCCGTCGCGTGCCGCCGGTCGGCGGCCAGGTGCAGCAGGATCGTGGTGTCCGAGCGCTCGGTGCCCGCCTGGCCGCCGTACGAGCCGTTCGCGCCGGAGCGGTCGTCGCTGCCGATCAGCAGGATGTTCCGGGCGCCCTGCGCTCCGGCGGTGCGGCTCGGCCGTTCGGCCTCCAGCTGGGCGAGCAGCCGGTCGGTGGCCGAGTCGGTGCGGATGTTGCCGTCCAGCGTGCGGTAGGCGATCCAGAGCAGCGCTCCGGTGGCGACCAGCAGGAACGCGACGGCGCCGGCGGTGATCATCAGCCACCGCCGGCGCCGGCGCGGGCGTCCGCTCCCGTCCGCAGGGGTGTCCGTCGGGGGAGCGTCCTGCGGGGAGCCGTTCGTCGGGGGAGGGTCGGTCGGGGGGTGCTCGGTGTCGTCCTCGGCCATGGCAGCGATCCCTACCCGCCGGGCCGGGGCCGGGGGTTAGCCGAGGTGCAGTGTCACCCGTTCGGATTCCGTCCGCTTCTCCCACTGCCCGGCGTCCAGCGCCTGCGAGTTGCGGCACAGCACCACCGACGCGCCGGCCGCCAGGGGCGCCAGCAGACCGGCCTCCAGGCCGGTCCAGTCGTCGAACGAGAGGGTGGACAGGACGCGGTCACCGGGCTTCAGGCCGAGCCGGACGGCCCCTTCCCGGGCCAGCGCGACGGTCTGCTCGCCCGTCAGCTTCAGCGGCAGTCCGTCCACCTCGGTCTCCAGCGCCGGCCCGTCCGGGGCGACGGGGGAGTACGGTGCGAAGCGGTCGCCCTGGCCGGGCACCTCGGCGGCGTAGTCGAGGAAGCCGTCCGGCCGCTGCGGGAAGCGGCCGCCGAGCGGGCGCAGGGCGAGCGCGACCCGCTCGCCCTCGCAGGCCTGGGCGGCCTCCAGCCCGTCCGGGCCGCTGACCACCAGGTCGGCGTCGGCAGGGTCGCCGCCCGGCACCGCCGTCACCCCGACCGACCAGCAGGCGAGCAGCCAGACGGCGCTCTGCCAGTGGGCGGGCAGCAGCAGCGCCGCCCGGTCGCCGGGGCCGGCGTTCAGCTCGTCCTGGAGGAGGTTGGCGGTCTTCGCCACCCAGTTGTCGAAGGTGCGGGCGGACAGCTCCACCCGCTCGCCGGTGGCGTCGTCGTAGAAGGTGACCAGTGGGGCCGCGGGATCGACCGAAGGCGTGCCGCCGCGCAGGAATGCGTGCAGCAGCTCGACGGGGGTGCGGGCGTCGGCAGCGAAAGGCGCAGTCATGGTGCGCCCCAGCCTACGGCCTTCGAGTGGGAGGTCGGGAGGGGCGGCCGAACGGGCGCGGAGCGGCGTGGCGGGGGGCCGGTCAACGGCGACGATCCGTTCCATGCGCCTTTCACTCCCGGCCGCCGTGCTCGCCGGCTGCGTCGCCGTCCTCCTGCTCCAACCCGCCGCCGGTGCGACCTCCCGGCCCGCCCCGCAGCGCCGCGACTTCGCCGGCGGCGCCTCCACCACCACGCTCCCACTGCCCGCGGGGGCCGGCCTCGCCCCGTGCGGCACCGCGCCGTTCGAACTCCTCGGCCTCGGCTGGGACGGCCCGCCGGACGCGCTCGCCGGGGCGGTGGTCCGGGTCCGCGCCCGGGACGCGGCCACCGGCCGCTGGAGCGACTGGCACCGGCTGGCGGCCGACGCGGGGGACGGCCCCGACCGCGCGGCGCGGGGCGCCACCGCCCCGCTGTGGACCGGCCGCAGCGACGGCGTCGCGGTCGAGCTCCGGCCCGGGCCCGCCGGGGTGCCGGCCGGGCTGCGGCTCGACCTGGTCGACCCGGGGCGCGGCGCCGCCCCGACGGGCGTCCGGACCCTGCCCGCGGAGCCGCCCGCGGCACCCTCCGCCGGGGCGTCCACCGTGTTGGGCGCGGGCCGGGCGGCCCGCCCGAAGATCGTCACCCGGGCCGGCTGGGGCGCCGACGAGTCCCTGCGCGGCCGGGCGGACCCGGACTACACCGGCCCGGTCCGCACGGTCTTCGTCCACCACACCGACACCGCCACCGACTACGCCTGCGCCGACGCACCCCGGGTGATCCGGGCGATCTACCAGTACCACGTGGAGAGCAGCGGCTGGCGGGACATCGGCTACAACTTCCTGGTCGACCGCTGCGGCACCGTCTACGAGGGCCGCGCCGGCGGCGTCGAGCAGCCCGTCCACGGCGCCCACACCCTCGGCTTCAACACCGACTCCGCCGGCGTCGCCGCGATCGGCACCTACGTCGACGACCAGCCGCCCCAGCCCCTCCTGGACGGCCTCGCCGCCCTCGCCGCCTGGAAGCTCGGCCTCGCCGCCCGGCCCGCCGACGGCCGCACCAGGCTCGTCTCCGGCTCCGACGCCAGCCGCTACCCCGAGGGCACCGCCGCCGACTTCGACGCCGTCTCCGGGCACCGCGACGGCTTCGACACCGAGTGCCCCGGCAACGCCCTCTACGCCCGCCTGCCGGCCCTGCGCGCCGCCGCGGCCCGCCTCCAGGTCCGCTGACCGCGCCGCGCCCGCGGTCCCGTCCCTCCCCGGCCGTCGTCCCTCCGGGTCTGTCCGACCCCGCGCGTATCGTTCATATCCGGAGGCGACACGGGAGGCGACGGCAGTGGAAGCGGTACGGCGCTGGCGCCCGGGCTTCCCCCTGGACGTGGCCCGCACCCTGCTCCCGCTGCGCCGGGGCCCCGCCGACCCGGCCTACCGCAGCACCGGGGACGGTGCCGTCTGGCGCGCCTCCCGCACCCCGGCCGGCGTCGGCACCCTGCGGGTGCTGCCGCGCCCCGCGGCCGGCGAGGTCGAGGCGAGCGCCTGGGGCCCCGGCGCGGACTGGCTGCTCGACCGCCTCCCCCTGCTGCTCGGCGCCGAGGACGCCCCGGAGTCCCTGGTGCTGCCGCCCGGTCCGCTGCGCGACGCCCAGCGCCGTACCGCCGGGGTCCGGCTGACCAGGACGGGCCTGGTGCTGGAGTCGCTCGTCCCGGCGATCCTGGAGCAGAAGGTCACCACCGACGAGGCCTACCGCGCCTGGCGCACCCTGCTGCGGGACTTCGGCACCCCGGCGCCCGGCCCGGCCGGGGGCATGCGGGTGGCGCCGTCGGCCCGCGAGTGGGCGCTGGTGCCGAGCTGGGAGTGGCACCGGGCGGGCGTGGACCCGAAGCGCTCGGCGACGATCATGCGCGCGGTCCGGCTGGCGCCGCGGCTGGAGGAGGCCTCGGCGATGGGCCACGAGGAGGCCTTCGCCCGGCTCACCGCCGTCCCGGGCGTCGGGGTGTGGACGGCCGCCGAGACGCTGCAGCGCAGCAACGGGGACCCGGACGCGGTCTCGGTCGGGGACTTCCACCTGCCGAACCTGGTCGGCTGGGCGCTGGCCGGCCGCCCCCGCAGCGACGACGTCCAGATGCTCGCCCTGCTGGAGCCCTACCGTCCCCAGCGTCACCGGGTCTGCCGGCTCCTGCTGGCCACCGGCACCCACGCCCCCCGCTACGGCCCCCGCCTGACTCCCAACGACCACCGCCGCCGCTGAACGCGGCGGCGTCCGGCCGTCCGGCACGTCCTAACGCACCGCGATGAAGGCGTCGGGGCCGCGGTCCGGGCGGGGCCGAGGGGGCGCGGCGGGGCGGCCGACGGCGACGGCGCCCATCGGGTCCCAGTCGGCCGGGAGGTCCAGGGCCTCGCGCACGGTGTCGCGGCAGAACATCGTGGACGAGACCCAGGCGGAGCCGTAGCCCTCGCCGGTCAGCGCGACCAGCAGGTTCTGCACGGCGGCGCCGGCGGCGACGGTGAACATCTCCCGTTCGGCGGCGGCCCGGCGCGGGTCGGGGTAGTCGTGCGAGCCGTCCGTCACCAGGCAGGGCACCACCAGGTACGGGGCGTCGCGCAGGACGTTGCCGCGGGCGGTGCGCCGGGCGATCCTGGCCTCGTCCCAGCCGTCGAGTTCGCGCAGGTCGCGCTGCCAGGCGGCGAGCATCGCGTCGAGCAGCCGCTCCCGGGTGTCCGCCGACTCCAGCAGCACGAACCGCCACGGCGTGGTGTGGTGCGGGGCGGGCGCGGTGACGGCGGCGGCGACGGCGCGGCGGACGGCCGCCGGGTCGACCGCTTCGGCGGTGAAGGAGCGGACGGTGCGCCGCAGGGTGACGGCCTCCCGCAGCGCCTCGGAGGTGCCGAGCCGGAACATGTCGTCCACGGCGGGCCGGACCAGCGGCCGGGCGCCGTCGCCGTCCTCGGTGGTGACGAGGTGCCCGAGCCCGCGCACGACCGCCACCGGGACGCCGTTGGCCTTGCCCTTCACCAGGTCGGCGGCGGCGGCGAGTTCGTCGGCTGTCGCGGTGACGGTCATCTCCAGCAGGTTGCCGTGGCTGTCGGTGCGGCCCCGGTGGTCGTCCAGCACGGAGAGGCCCGCGGCGCCGATCGCCACGTCGGTCAGCCCGTTGCGCCAGGGCCGTCCGAAGGTGTCGGTGACGACGACGGCGAGCCGGCGGCCGGTGAGCTGCCGGAGCCGGGCCCGCAGCGCCCGGGCGGAGGCGTCCGGGTCCTCGGGCAGCAGCAGCACGGTGCCGGGGGCGGTGTTGGAGGCGTCGACCCCGGCGGCGGCCATGACGAAGCCGTTGCGGTTCTCCACGATCCGGGCCGGTCCGCGCCGGGCGACCACCCGGACGGTCTCGGCGTCGATCGCGGCCTCGCGGTCGGCGGCGTGCAGCAGCCGGCCCTCCGCCTTGCTGACGATCTTCGAGGTGACCAGCAGGATGTCGCCGTCCTGGTACGTCCCGGCCTTGGCGAGGAGCTCGCCCAGGTCCGCCCCGGCCTCGACCTCGGGCAGCCCCTGGACGCCGAGGATCTCCAGGGTCACTTCCGCACCTGCTCGGCCAGCGCCAGCGCGGCGCGCGCCATCCCGGCGGTGGCCTCGACGTCGGTCATCAGCAGCGGGACGGCCCGGCAGGCGATGCCGGCGGCCTCGACGGCGGCCACCGAGGCTTCGTCCACGGTGTCCACCAGCCACCCGTCGACCAGCGCCGCGCCGTAGTTCAGCGCGACGGCCTCCGCGGTGGCTTCGACGCCGACGGCGGCGAGCACCTTGTCGGCCATGCCGCGCACCGGCGCCCCGCCGATGATCGGGGAGAGCCCGACCACCGGCGCGGGGGCGGCGGCGACCGCCTCCCGGATGCCGGGGACGGCGAGGATGGTGCCGATCGAGACCACCGGGTTGGACGGCGGGAAGAGGATGACGTCCGCCTCGGCGATGGCCTCCAGCACGCCGGGTGCGGGCTTGGCGGTGTCCGCGCCGACCGCGACGACGGCCTCGGCGTCCACCGCGGCGTGCAGCTTGACCCAGTACTCCTGGAAGTGGATCGCCCGGGTGCCCTGCTCGTCGGTGATCCGCACGTGGGTCTCGACCCGGTCGTCGCTCATCGGCAGCAGCCGCACGCCCGGCTTCCAGCGCACGCACAGCGCCTCGGTGACCTGGCTGAGGCTGTACCCGGCGGTGAGCATCTGGCTGCGCACGAGGTGGGTGGCGAAGTCCCGGTCGCCGAGCCCGAACCACTCGGGGCCGACGCCGTACTCCTTCATCTCGGCCTTGATGGACCAGGTCTCGTCGGTCCGGCCCCAGCCCTGCTCCTCGTTGATGCCGCCGCCGAGGGTGTACATCACGGTGTCGAGGTCGGGGCAGACCTTGAGGCCGTAGAGGTGGATGTCGTCACCGGTGTTGCCGATGACGGTGATCTCGTCCTGCGGTCCGACCGCCGCGAGGAGTCCGCGCAGGAAGCGCGCTCCGCCGATTCCGCCTGCCAGTGCCACGATGCGCATGGGGGTCATCCTGCCACGGTCGGACCTTCCGTCAGCCCGGGATCAGTGCGACCCGGCCTGGGCCTGCCGCTCCGGGTGCTGCTCGGGGACGGCGGCGGCGCCGTACTGGTTCATCTCGGTCAGGCCGGGGGCGTAGAGGTGGATCGAGACGGCGGGTTCGAGCGCCCCGTTGACGACCTCGTGCAGGTAGCCGGAGGAGAACACGCGCTGTCCGCCGGGCCGCAGCACCCGGGCGCCCTCGCCGGTGGTGGTGAGCGAGCGCTCGACCAGCTCGCCCCGCACGACGCTCATCACGCCGGAGGACTCGCCGTGGTCGTGGAAGCCGCTGGACTGCCCGGGCAGCCAGCTGAGCAGCCAGACCTCGTAGCCGGGGCCGGTCTCCAGCCGGGCGTACCAGCGGGTCAGCGCGTCGTAGCGGACCAGCGGCTCCCAGCGGGCGCGGTCGGCGGCGATCTCGCGCACCAGCCGGGCGTACTCGGCGACGGTGGTGGGGTGGGCCGGCAGGTCGGTGCGGGCCAGGTGCGGGAAGGCGAGCGGGTCGCCCGCGATGGAGACGTCGCTGAGGCCGTCGGCCCACTGGCGGGTCCGGGTGCCGGCGGAGGTGTTGGCGGGGGTGCCGGCGGGGGCGGTGGCGGGGCCACGGCGGGCGAGCTTGCTGCGGTCGCGGTTCCGCTTGCGGATGCGGATCATGCGCACGGGAGTCGTCCTCGGAGGAGTCGGCCGGATTCGTCGGATCAGCCGGATCCGGGATGTCCTGGGACGGGACTCGCGGGCGGCCTCTGTGCTTCCTGGGGGCGGCGCGCGGTGGGACGCGGGCGCCTAGATACAGCAGGAGCAGAGGCGACAACAAGAGTTCACGGCACGGCGGAGGGTGGAACCGCTCCGGGGGCTGGCGAACTCTGACATAGGAGCAAGGAGACCGCATCCGCAGGGGCGGTGTCAAACCCAAGGATGCGGCATTCGAGTGGGTTAGGTCCGGATCTTTCCCTGATGGGGTGATTCATCACTCTCTATGTTTCGATGGGAAGATCGCCGGGAAGGCAGGCCGATGACCGGCCTGTGACGGTGACCGGGCGTCACCCGGTGAATGGTTGCGGATGGTTCGGCACTGTTCAGGACCTTGAGGCGGAAGGTCCGATGTGTCCAAATATGTACACTATTCGTAACGGCTTGGTGCCAGGGAGTGAATCCCGGCCCCAATACCAGAGCTCGGCTTGACTGGGCCAGAGTGACGCAACTGTAATTTCACTCGTGTCGTCAGCCGCACGAGGCAACGGCAACCACGGGGACGCCAAGTAGGGGCAGAGGAGGCGCGCCACATGAGCGAGCTCTTTGAGCTGTTGATCGGGGACGGCATCGCGGAGGACGAGGAGGAACTCGGTTGGCAGGAGCGCGCGTTGTGCGCCCAGACCGACCCCGAGTCCTTCTTCCCCGAGAAGGGCGGCTCGACCCGCGAGGCGAAGAAGGTCTGCCTCGCCTGCGAGGTCCGCTCGGAGTGCCTGGAGTACGCCCTCGCCAATGACGAGCGCTTCGGCATCTGGGGCGGCCTCTCCGAGCGCGAGCGCCGCAGGCTCAAGAAGAGCGCGGTCTGACCGGGTCGGCCCCGCCTCCCGCTGACCCTTCGACAGCGAGTGGCAGCCGCACAGCTGTACGAGCGCCTCACCGTGACGGTGGGGCGCTTTCGTGTTCCCGGGGCCCCCTTCACCGTCTCCGCACGCACACCCCGGACGAACCGGCCACCCGGAGCCGTTAGTGTGGTGCGCCATCCGGTTGCCGTTCACCGGCTGTGTCCACCGAGAACTGGGGCCCGCGCACGCGATGACCGTCTACAGCCACCAGAGCGGCTCCACCGCTTCCAGGCCGCCCGCCTACCCGCGCCACCTGGTCACTGCGGTGATCGTCTCGCACGACGGCGCCCGCTGGCTCCCGCAGGCCCTGGCAGGCCTGCTTGGTCAGGACCGTCAGGTCCAGCGCATCCTCGCGGTCGACACCGGATCCACCGACAACTCTCCGCAACTGCTCGCGGACACCCTCGGCGACTGGCTGCCCGACAGCGGCCCGCTGGTCCTCGGCCGCCGGGCGGGCTTCGGCACCGCCGTCGCCGAGGCCGTGGCGGGCAGCGCGCCGCTGCGCCCGGAGGACCTGCCGTACCGGCTCGACGCCTCCGGCTACGACCCCGTCACCGGCGGCTGGGACGACTTCGGCGACCCGCTCGCCCAGGAGGACGACCTCGGCCGCGGCGGCCCGCGCGAGACCCGGCCGGTCGAGTGGCTCTGGCTGCTGCACGACGACTGCGAGCCGCAGACCGACGCGCTGCGCCGGCTGCTGCAGGTCGCCGACTCCACCCCCAGCGCCGCCGTGGTCGGCCCCAAGCTGCGCAGCTGGTACGACCGGCGGCAGCTGCTGGAGGTCGGCGTCACCATCGCCCGCTCCGGTCGGCGTTGGACCGGACTCGACCGCCGCGAGCAGGACCAGGGCCAGCACGACCAGGTCCGCCCGGTGCTCGCCGTCTCCAGCGCCGGCATGCTGGTGCGCCGGGACGTCTTCGAGGAACTCGGCGGCTTCGACCGGGCCCTGCCGCTGATGCGGGACGACACCGACTTCTGCTGGCGGGTCAACGCCGCCGGCCACCGCGTGGTGGTCGCCCCCGACGCCGTGCTGCGGCACGCCGAGGCGGCCGTCCGCGAGCGCCGCGCGATCGACTGCGGCCCCGCCCACCCGCACCGGGTGGACAAGGCCGGCGCCGTCTACACCCTGCTCACCAACTGCAGGGGCGCGCTCTTCCCCTACGTCCTGCTGCGGCTGGTGCTCGGCACCCTGGTGCGGGCCGTCACCAACCTGCTCGGCAAGGACCCGCGCCAGGCGTTCGACGAACTGGCCGGCCTCGGCCACGAACTCGTCCGCTTCCCGAGGCTGCTGGCCGCGCGCAAGCGCCGCGCCCGCGCCCGGTCGGCGGACGCCCTGGACGACCGCACGCTCTTCCCGGCCCCCGGCGCCACCACCCGGCTGGCGGTCGAGGGCGTCGTCGGCTCGCTCGGGATAGGGGGCGGCGACGACACCGGCGGCCGGCACGGCTCGGCCGAGGCCGGCGGGGACGAGGACACCGAGGACCTGGTCGTCGAGCAGTTCACGCTGCTGAAGAAGCTCGCCCGGCGCCCGGCGCCGCTGCTCTTCGCGGCCCTGCTGGTGTTCGCCCTGATCGCCTGCCGCGGCCTGCTCGGCGGCGGCGAGCTGTTCGGCGGCGCCCTGCTGCCGGCGGCCGACGGGGCCGGTGGCCTCTGGTCGATGTACGCGGACGCCTGGCACCCGGTCGGCACCGGTTCCACCGCCGCCGCACCGCCGTACCTGGGCGTCCTCGCGGTGCTCTCCTGGCTGCTGTTCGGCCACGCCGACCTCGCGCTCACCCTGCTCGTGGTGCTCGCCGTCCCGCTGTCCGCGGTCAGCGCCTACCTGGTGTCCCGGCCGCTGCTGGACTCCAAGCTGGTCCGCGCCTGGGCCAGCGCCACCTACGCGCTGCTGCCCGCCGCGACCGGCGCGCTCGCCCAGGGCCGGATCGGCACCGCGGTGCTCGCCGTACTGCTGCCCCCGCTGGCCCGCGCCGCCGCCATCGCGGCCGGCCTCGGCATCCGCGCGGAGAGCGCCGCCAAGGGCGCCCGCCCGGGCTGGCGCCCGGTCTGGATGACCGTCCTGCTGCTCACCCTGGCCACCTCCTTCGTCCCGATAACGTGGGCGCTCGCGGTGCCGCTCTGCCTCGCGATGCTGGTCGTCGCGGTGGTGCGCGGCAGCGCCTTCGGCTCCGGCGGCGCGGCGCTGCGGCTGCTCGGCCTGCGCGTCCTGGTGATCCTGGCGGTGCCGGTCGCGGTGCTGGCCCCGTGGTCGCTCACGGTGCTGTCGCACCCGCAGTGGCTGCTGCTGGAGGCCGGGCTGCCCGGCCTGCACGGCGCCGGAGCGAGCGCGGCCGGCCTGCTGCTGGTGAACCCGGGCGGCGCCGGGGTGCCGCCGGTCTGGCTCTCGGCGGGTGTCGTGCTCGCCGCGCTGGCCGCACTGCTGCGCGCCGACCGCCGCCGCGGGGTGCTCGCCGCCTGGGCCGCGGCCGGGGCCGGCCTGGTCTTCGCGGTCGCGGTCGCGGGCACCTCCGTCACTCCGGCCTCCGGCGGTCCGGCGGTGCCGGCCTGGTCCGGCCCGGCCACCCTGATCGCCGGGATCGCCCTGCTGGCCGCCGCCGCGATCGGCGCCGACGGCGCCAACGCCCGCGTGGCCGGGATCGCCTTCGGCTGGCGCCAGCCGGTGGCCGCCCTGGTGGTGGCCGCGGCCGTGCTGGCCCCGCTGGGCACCGGCCTGTGGTGGGCGCTGACCGGAGCCGGCAAGCCGCTGCACCGCGGCCAGGCCGACCAGGTCCCCGCGTTCATCGCCGAGGAGGCCGGCACCACCGACCGGGCCCGCACCCTGGTCGTCACGGGGGAGAGGAACGGCGGCTCGGTCCGCTACACCGTGCTGCGCGGCGCGGGTCTGACGCTCGGCCAGGCCGAGTCCACCACCGACCCGGCGACCGGCACCCAGGACGGCCTGAACAAGATGGTCGGCAGCCTGCTGGCCGGCTCCGGCGCCGACCAGGCGAGTGCCCTGGCCGGCTACGGCATCGCCTACGTGCTGGTCCAGCAGCCGGTGATCGACGTCTACAAGGACGTCCTGGACACCACCCCCGGCCTGGTCAAGGCCAACCAGGACGGTGCCGCCGCGCTCTGGCAGGTCAACGGCACCCCCGCGGTCCGCGCGGTGATCACCGCCCCGAGCGCGGCCCCGGTGGTCGTTCCGTCCGGGGCCCGCGACCTGTCCGCCACCGTCCCGGCCGGCCCGGACGGCCGGGTGCTGCGGCTCGCCGAGTCCGCCGCCCCGGAGTGGAAGGCCACCGTGAACGGCACCGCGCTGGAGCCCACCACCGTCGACGGCTGGGCGCAGGGCTTCAAGCTCCCGGCCGCCGGCGGCAAGCTGGCCGTCACCCGGGAGGACGGCGCCGCCCACACCGGCTGGATCTGGGCCCAGGTGCTGCTCGGCCTCACCATCCTGGTGCTGGCCCTGCCCGGCCGCCGCAGCCACAAGGACGACGACCTGCCCGAGGAGGCGGTCGCCGCCGCGGCGCTGGCCGCCGCCGCCCAGGCGCAGGCCCCCGCCCCCGGCAGCCGCCGGGCCCGCCGGATGGCGGAGCGCGGCGAGGGCACGGACGGCGCCGAGGGCGGTGACGACGAGTCCGGGGTGTACGACCGGCCGGGCACGATCCCGGCGCAGCCGGTCGGCGAGCCGGTGACCGGAGCCGTCCAGGCGGCCGCCGCGATCCAGGACGCCGAGCAGTTCACCGACCCGTACCAGGCGTACCAGCAGGCCGACCCGTACAGCTACGACCAGTACGCGGCCCAGCAGCCGGTCGCCGCGCCGTACGGCGGCCGGACGTACGACGGCCACGGCTATGAGGGCTACCAGCAGCAGGGCTACGAGCAGCAGCCGTACCAGGCCGAGCAGCCGTACGGCTACGACGCCCAGGGGTACGACGGCAGCCAGCAGCAGCCGCAGCAGCAGCCCTGGCTGCCCGGGCAGCAGGGCGGCGAGCCCTACTACGACCCGAACGACCCCAACGGCCCCGGCCGGTACCCGCACCAGCACGGATCGGGGAACTGACCCGCGATGAAGAAGCCCGCGATGAAGAAGCCCGCGTTCAGGAAGAAGTCCGGCGCCGGAGAGGCCGCCGGGCCGGCCGGGCCCGCCTTCACGGCGGAGCCGGCCGGCACCGCCCCGGCCGCCCGCCCCGGTCGCGGCCGGGGCCCGTTCGGCGCAGGGGCCGGAGGTTCCGGAGCCGGCGGTGCGGCCAGGACCACGCCGTCCCTGCTCGCCGCCGCCGTGGTGCTGGCGGCGGTGTTCGGGATCGCCGAGGCGCGCCCGCCGGCCGCGCCGGCCAAGGCGGGTGCCGCGGCCGCCCCGGTCACCGCGCAGGTCGAGCGGACGTCGGAGGTCTGCCCGCAGCCGATCCAGGGCCTGACCGGGTCGACCACGCTCACCGCCTACACCCCGCCCGGGACGGGCTCCGCCACCGGCGGGGCCGGCTGGCTGTCCGACGCGGCCGCGCCCGCGGTGCCCGCGGCCCAGCCGACCGCTGCCCCCGCGGCCCCGGCGACGCCCGCCGCCCCGGCCCCGAGCGGTTCGGGCGCCCCCAGCGCCCCGGCCCAGGACAAGGACGCGGCGCCCGCCGACGCCCGGCTGACCGTCACCAAGCCCGGCACCCCGGTCACCGGCCCGGCCGCCAACGGCGACGCCGCGCCCGGCACCGGGGCCGTCGCCACCGGGGCCCTCGCCCCCGGCTTCACCGTCACCCAGACCACGGTGGTCACCGAGCAGCGCGGCCTCGGCCTGTCCGGCCTCACCTGCACCCCGGCCGCGACGAGCTTCTGGTTCGCCGGGGCGAGCACCGCCGGCGACCGGGTCGACTACCTCAGCCTGGTCAACACCGAGTCCTCCGCCGCGGTGGTGGACATCAAGCTGTACGGCGACAAGGGCCTGATCGACAACGACGCCGCCAACGGGATCACCGTGGCGCCCGGCAGCTCCCAGTCCGTCCTGCTGTCGACCCTCAGCAAGGGCGCGGTCGCCGACCTCGCGGTGCACGTGGTGGTGCGCTCGGGACGGGTCGGCGCCGCGCTGCACGCCGCCGACGGCGGCAAGGGCGCCGACTGGGTCCCGGCCTCGGCCGACCCTGCCCCCGTCCAGGTGCTGCCCGGCCTGCCCGCCGACACCGCCTCCGCCCGGCTGGTGGTCTGGGCGCCGCCGGAGGACGACGCCGACCTGAAGATCCAGCTGTCCGGCAAGAACGGCTGGTTCAGCCCGGCCGGCAACGAGACGATCCACGTCAAGGCGGGCATGGTGGCCGCCGTCGACCTCGGCAAGGTCACCCGGGACGAGGTCGCCGGGCTGCGCCTGTCGCCCAGCGACGACAAGCACCGCACCCCGATCGTGGCCGGGCTGCGGATCGACCGGGCGGCGGCCAACGGCAAGACCGACGCGGCCTGGCTGACCGGCAGCGACCCGGTCGGCGCCCGGGCCACCGTCGCCGACAACCGGGGCGGCGCCTCCACGCTCTACCTGACCTCCAGCGGCGAGGCCGCCACCGTCCGGGTCACCGCCTCGGCCGGCAGCGGCGGCGGCACCCCGGCCACCAAGGAGGTCCAGATCCCGGCCGGCGGCACGGTCGCGCTCCCGGCGCCCGAGCCCGCCGGGCTGAACGGCGTCTTCGCGCTCACTGTGGAGACTGTCTCCGGCGGCCCGGTGGTGGCCGCCCGGATGCTGTCCCTGCCGGCCAAGGACGTGCCGATGTTCACCGTCCAGGCGCTGCGCGACGACCGCAGCACCGTCAAGGTGCCGCAGGCCCGCCAGGACCCGGGCGTCGTCCTGCGCTGAGCGGCCTCCGGGGCGGCACCGCCGGTGCCGCCCGGGAGGGATCAGTCCTCGTCGTAGCGCGGGTCGATGGCGTCCGGCGACAGCCCCAGCAGCTCGGCGACCTGCTCGATCAGGATCTCGTGCACCAGCGCCGCGCGGTCCTCCCGGGTCTTCGCCCGGATCTCCACCGGCCGCCGGTACACCACGATCTGGCTCTTGCGCCCCTGCTGGGCCGGCGACACCCGCCCCAGCGGCACGCCGTCCTCGGCGTCGGCGCCGTCCGGCTCGTGCAGTGGCACCTCCTGGACGGCGAACTCCACCTCGATCAACTGCGGCCAGCGCCGTTCGAGACGCTCCACCGACTCCCGGACGTAGTCGTCGAACAGTTCGGAACGGGTGAGCGAGATCGGTACCTGCGGCGGCGCCAGCGGCCCGCGCAGGCCCCGCCCGTGCCGGTCGCGGTGCCGGGGGCGGCGCGCCGGGCCTGTCGATGACTGCGGTGCGGAGCTGTCCATATCACTGCCGAGGGTAGTCCTTGGACGGTCGGAAGTGGACCACTCCGACCGGGAATCGCACGGGGCGTTGGATACGCGGCCCCGGCGCCCGAGGGGCGACACGGCACCCCTTCCGGGCAGGCGGTCTTCGCTCCCCGGCGGGGAGTGCGGTACCGTCCACCCTCGTGAGCTCTGTACGTCGTTGTTCGCGGACCGCGTGCGGCCGGCCGGCCGTCGCGACGCTGACGTACGTCTACGCGGACTCCACCGCCGTTCTCGGACCGCTCGCCACCTACGCCGAGCCGCACTGCTACGACCTGTGCGCCGAGCACGCCGAGCGCCTCACCGCCCCGCGCGGCTGGGAGGTCGTCCGGCTCATCGCCGAGGCCGGGCCGCTGCGCCGCAGCAGCGACGACCTGGAGGCGCTGGCCAACGCCGTGCGCGAGGCCGCCCGTCCGCAGACCCCCCGTCAGGGCCGCGGCCCCGAGGGCGATTCCACCGAGGGCGGCCGCCGCGGCCACCTCCGGGTGCTGCGCTCGCCCGACAACTGAGGACTCACCCGGCACGGGGCGTTCGTCCGACCCGGGTACGCTGCCCGTCTACCGTCACCGCGCCCGTCGACCGGACGTGCGGTGGCCCGACGTTCCGTGATCAGTCCAAGACCAGGGTGGAGCCGCAGTGCGCGACCTCAAGCAGCTCGTGAAGGCGTACGACGTCCGAGGCGTCGTCCCGGACCAGTGGGACGAGAGCCTGTCCCGGGCCTTCGGTGCCGCGTTCGTGCAGGTCACCGGCGCGTCCGCGATCGTGGTCGGGCACGACATGCGCCCCTCCTCCCCGTCGCTGAGCCTGGCCTTCGCCGAGGGCGCCGCCGCCTACGGCGCCGACGTGGTGCAGATCGGGCTGTGCTCCACCGACCAGCTCTACTACGCCAGCGGCAAGCTCGACCTGCCCGGCGCGATGTTCACCGCCAGCCACAACCCGGCCCAGTACAACGGCATCAAGCTGTGCCGGGCCGGCGCCGCCCCGGTCGGCCAGGACACCGGCCTGTCCGAGATCCGCGAGCTGGTCGAGTCCTGGACGGCCGAGGACGACACCGTCGCCGTGCCCGCCAAGGACGTGGAGCCGGGCTCGCTGTCCGCCCAGGACACCCTGCGCGGCTACGCCGACCACCTGCTGGGCCTGGTCGACCTGACCGCGATCCGCCCGCTCAAGGTCGCGGTGGACGCCGGCAACGGCATGGGCGGCCACACCGTGCCGACCGTCTTCGACGGCCTGCCGATCGAGCTCGTCCCGATGTACTTCGAGCTGGACGGCACCTTCCCGAACCACGAGGCCAACCCGCTCGACCCGAAGAACCTGGTCGACCTCCAGGCCAAGGTCCGCGAGGTCGGCGCCGACGTGGGCCTGGCCTTCGACGGCGACGCCGACCGCTGCTTCGTCGTGGACGAGCGCGGCGAGCCGGTCTCCCCGTCGGCGATCACCGCCCTGGTCGCCGTCCGCGAGATCGCCCGCGCCCGCGCCGCCGGCGAGGCCGAGCCGACCGTCATCCACAACCTGATCACCTCCTGGACCGTCCCCGAGGTGGTCCGGGAGCTCGGCGCCAAGCCGGTGCGCACCCGGGTCGGCCACTCCTTCATCAAGCAGGAGATGGCCGAGACCGACGCCGTCTTCGGCGGCGAGCACTCCGCGCACTACTACTTCCGCGACTTCTGGCGCGCCGACACCGGCATGCTGGCCGCGCTGCACGTGCTCGCCGCGCTCGGCGGGCAGCCGGCCGCGCTGTCCGAGCTCACCGCCGAGTACGACCGCTACGCCGCCTCCGGCGAGATCAACAGCACCGTGGCCGACCAGGCCGCCAGCACCGCCGCCGTCCGCGCCGCCTACGCCGGCGGGGAGGACACCACGGTCGACGAGCTGGACGGCCTGACGGTGGCCGGCCCGGACTGGTGGTTCAACCTGCGCGCCTCCAACACCGAGCCGCTGCTGCGCCTGAACGTCGAGGCCAAGGACCCGGCGCGGATGGCCGAACTGCGCGACGGCGTCCTGGCCGTCGTCCGCGGCTGAGCCGGTCCGCCCCGGTGGGGCGGCTGATCTCCGCGCCCGGTGCCCCGGCCGGTAGGGTTTCCTATCGGCCGGGGCACCTCCGTGCCACCCCCGAACTTTGGAGAGCCCCATGAAGCTCGAATCCTTCCTGCTGGAGATCCTGGTCTGCCCGCAGTGCCGGGCCGCGGTCGCCGAGGGCGGCACCGAGGAGCAGCCCGAGCTGGTCTGCACCGGCGCCGACTGCGGTCTCGCGTACCCGGTCCGCGAGGGCATTCCGGTCCTCCTGGTGGACGAGGCCCGCCGCCCGGCCTGATCCTGGGGGCGAAGCCCCACCCCGACCGCCCGGCGCGCAGCGGAGCGCGCGCCCCAGGACCGCAGCCGGAGGTTCGCCGCATGCTCGACGACACCCTGCTCGACGACCCGGCCGCGCTCCAGCGCGCCGACCACGACCGCGCCCTGCTGGCCCTGGCCGGTGCCGGGGCGCGGGTCCGCACCGCGCTGCGGCAGGCGGAGACGGCCGGCCTCGACCGGCTGCGGCCGGACGGCCGGCCGCGTGCCGTCCTGGTGGCCGGGCACGGCAGCGCGCTGACCGCCGCCGAGATGCTGTCCGCGCTGGCCGGCACGGCCACCCTGGTCACCGCGCTGCCGCCGACCGAGGCGGCCGCCCCGCGCGCCGACCGGGCCGGTGCCCCGCCCGCCCTGACCGCCGGGCTCGGCTGGCAGCTGCCCGGCTGGGCCGGCCCGCTGGACCTGCTGGTGATCAGCTCCGCCGACGGCGGCGAGCAGGGCCTGGTCGCCCTCGCCGAGCAGGCGTACGCGCGCGGCTGCGCGATCGTCGTCACCGCCCCGGCCGGCAGCGCGCTGGCCGGGGCCGCGCTGCAGGTGCGCGCCCTGCCGCTGCCGTTCGTGGCCTCGGTGCTGCCCGAGGACGTCGCGCCCGTGGCGGCCGCCGAGCCGGACCTGCCGGCCGAGGACCCGGCGGCGCTCTGGTCCCACCTCACCCCGCTGCTGGCGCTCGCCCAGAAGATCGGCCTCACCCAGCTCCCGTACGACGCGCTGCCGGCCGTCGCCGACCTGCTGGACGCCGCCGCCGTGCGCTGCCGCCCGGACGCGGCCGCGTACACCAACCCGGCGAAGGGCCTTGCCGCCCGGCTGGCCGGGACGGTTCCGCTGCTGTGGGCGGAGGGCCCGATCGCCGGGGCGGCCGTGACCCGGTTCGCCGCCCAGCTGGCCGACCGGGCCGGGCGCCCGGCGCTGGCCGGTCCGCTGCCGCAGGTGCTCACCGCCCACCGGGGCATGTTCACCGGGCAGTTGGGGGCGGGCGCCGACCCGGACGACTTCTTCCGCGACCGGGTCGAGGAGCCGGACCCCCTGCACCTGCAGGTCCTGCTGCTGCGGCACGCCCCCGGCGCGGCCGGCGCGGGGGCCGAGGACGCGCAGGACGGTCCGGTCGAGGTGCCGGAGGAGGACGCCGGGCCGCGCAGCTTCGGCGTCTCCCGGGCGCACCGGCTGGCCGCCGCGCACGACGTCCGGCTGACCGAGTACGCGAGCACCCGGCCGGACGCGCTGCACGCGCTGGCCGACCTGGTCGCGCTGACCGACTTCGCCGCCGTCTACCTGGGCCTCGCCGCCGCGCAGTCCTGAGACGGTCGGCCGGACGGGACGTCACGGCCGGTACGGTAGGCGCTCGACGAGCCGTACCGACCCGTGAGGACTGTCAGGCATGAATGAGCGGAGCGAGCACGCCGTCAGGGCGTGCGCGGTGTGCGGAGCGCCCGCCGAGTGCGGCGAGGTGGCCGCATGAGCACCGAGGGCGGCACCAAGGCACTCATCGCGGCCCTGTCCGCGAACCTGGCGATCGCGGCGGCCAAGTTCACCGCCTTCGGCTTCACCGGCTCCTCCTCGATGCTGGCCGAGGGCGTCCACTCGGTGGCCGACTCCGGCAACCAGGTGCTGCTGCTGGTCGGTGGCAAGCGGGCGCGCCGGGCGGCCGACGAGGAGCACCCCTTCGGGTACGGCCGCGAGCGCTACGTGTACGGCTTCCTGGTGGCCATCGTGCTGTTCAGCGTCGGTGGCCTGTTCGCGATCTACGAGGGCTGGCACAAGATCAGCCACCCGGAGAAGCTGGACGCCTGGGGCTGGGCGGTCGGCGTGCTGGTCTTCGCCATCGGCATGGAGGGCTGGTCCTTCCTCACCGCGATGCGGGAGTCGGAGAAGGCCAAGGGCAAGCAGAGCTGGACCCAGTTCATCCGCACCGCCAAGGCGCCGGAGCTGCCGGTCGTGCTGCTGGAGGACACCGGCGCGCTGATCGGCCTGGTGCTCGCGCTGTTCGGTGTCGGGCTCACCGTGATCACCGGGGACGGCGTCTGGGACGGCGTCGGCACCCTGTGCATCGGCGTCCTGCTGGTGGTGATCGCCGTGGTGCTCGCACTGGAGACCAAGTCGCTGCTGCTCGGTGAGTCGGCGAACAAGGAGTCGGTGCGCCGGATCCGGGAGGCGCTGGTGGACGGCGACGCGGTCACCGGGGTGATCCACATGCGCACCCTGCACCTCGGCCCGGAGGAGCTGCTGGTCGCCGCCAAGATCGCCGTCAACGCGGAGGACAGCGCGGCCCGGGTGGCGGCGGCGATCGACGCCGCCGAGGAGCGGGTCCGCGCGGCCGTCCCGATCGCCAGGGCGATCTACCTGGAGCCCGACGTCTACAGCGCCGAGAAGGCCGCGGCGGGCGACGACCCGGCCGCCACGCCCGGCGGCCCGGGCCCCGTCGGGGCCCACTGAGGCCTCCTGGGGCCCGGCTTGAGAGCGGGTCGGAGCGGGGGCCGAAATCGGTCATCGGCGGACGGCCGGCGGGGCCGTCGGTGTAGATTCGTCACCAGAGCCAGAACGTCGCTGCTGATGGCGGTCGATCGGCGGCCCGCACCCGTGGGGTGCTCGCCGGTCGAGGGAGAGAGGTCCTCCGACGGTTTGTGCTGCGCAACGGGAAGCCGGTCCACCAGCGGACCCGGCGGTTCCGGCGTGGCCGTGCACCCGTACGGCCTGACGCACGCGACGGCACGTCCGGACCTTGGCCCCACCCCCATCAGCGAGGAGCAGACGCATGTCGACCGACATCACCGGTGACTTCAAGGTCGCCGACCTTTCCCTGGCGCCGTTCGGCCGCAAGGAGATCCAGCTGGCCGAGCACGAGATGCCCGGCCTGATGGCGATCCGCGCCGAGTACGCCGAGTCCCAGCCGCTGGCCGGCGCCCGCATCACCGGCTCGCTGCACATGACCGTGCAGACCGCCGTCCTGATCGAGACCCTGACGGCGCTCGGTGCCGAGGTCCGCTGGTGCTCCTGCAACATCTTCTCCACCCAGGACCACGCCGCCGCGGCCATCGCCGTCGGCCCGGAGGGCACCCCGGAGAACCCGCAGGGCGTTCCGGTCTTCGCCTGGAAGGGCGAGACCCTGGACGAGTACTGGTGGTGCACCGAGCAGGCCCTGACCTGGCCCGACGGCAAGACCCCGAACATGATCCTGGACGACGGCGGCGACGCCACCCTGCTGATCCACAAGGGCGTCGAGTTCGAGAAGGCCGGTGCCGCGCCGGACCCGTCCACCGCGGACAACGACGAGTTCCGGATCATCCTGGAGCTGCTCAACCGCACCCTCAAGGACACCCCGAACAAGTGGACCGAGGTCGCCTCCACGATCAAGGGCGTGACCGAGGAGACCACCACCGGTGTCCACCGCCTGTACGAGATGCACCGTGACGGCAAGCTGCTGTTCCCGGCCATCAACGTCAACGACGCCGTCACCAAGTCGAAGTTCGACAACAAGTACGGCTGCCGCCACTCGCTGATCGACGGCATCAACCGCGCCACCGACGTCCTGATCGGCGGCAAGGTCGCGGTCGTCTGCGGCTACGGCGACGTCGGCAAGGGCTGCGCCGAGTCGCTGCGCGGCCAGGGCGCCCGCGTGATCATCACCGAGATCGACCCGATCTGCGCGCTCCAGGCCGCGATGGACGGCTACCAGGTCACCACCCTGGAGGACGTCGTCTCGATCGCCGACATCTTCATCACCACCACGGGCAACAAGGACATCATCCTTGCCTCGCACATGGAGCAGATGAAGCACCAGGCGATCGTCGGCAACATCGGCCACTTCGACAACGAGATCGACATCGCGGGCCTGTCGAAGCTCCCCGGCATCGTGAAGACCGAGGTCAAGCCGCAGGTCCACGAGTGGCGCTTCGCCGACGGCCACACCATCATCATGCTGTCCGAGGGCCGCCTGCTGAACCTGGGCAACGCGACCGGCCACCCGTCCTTCGTGATGTCCAACTCCTTCGCGAACCAGACGATCGCCCAGATCGAGCTGTTCACGAAGACCGAGCAGTACCCGATCGGCGTCTACGTGCTGCCGAAGCACCTGGACGAGAAGGTCGCCCGCCTGCACCTCGACGCGCTGGGCGTGAAGCTGACCACCCTGACCAAGGAGCAGGCCGACTACATCGGCGTTCCGGTCGAGGGCCCGTACAAGGCCGAGCAGTACCGCTACTGACCGGTGCCCCGCCCGACGGCCGGCACGGCCTGAAGCGGCTGCCGGTGCTGGACGACGAGGGGCGGGTCATCGGCATGGTCAGCCGCGGTGACCTGCTGCGGGTCT
>NZ_JBSFWR010000089.1:0-36286 GCF_053594915.1 Kitasatospora sp. NPDC002543
GTTGTCGAGGCGCTCCTGGTGCAGCACCACGTCGACGTACGGGTTGATCTCCTTGACGGAGTCGCGGGCCGACTTCCCACGCAGCGCAATTCCGGACCGAAGCCCGGCCGGCCGGTTTTTCCTGCGCACGACCGGTGAATCCGGGCCGTCACGAGATCGACTCCCCGCGGGCCCCGCGAAGCATCACGCCCGACGAACCGGACACGCCAAAAGCAGCCGGCACCACATCCTGCACACACCGCACCCCGGGCCCCTCCCCATCGCAGCCCCGACCGGCCCCCATCCACGAGGCCCCGTCCACGCGAGCTCCCCAGCGGGCTGGGCCCCGAAACGGCCGCCGCACGAGAAGTCGCCCGGGCCGACGTCCTGTGCGGGTCCGCAGTCCGGACGCCCCCTCCACGCCGCCCCGGCTCGGGCCCGCAAGGGTGGGGTGACCTGCAGGAGGCACGGCGCGGGAAGTCGGCGGAGTCGACTTTCCGCGCGAAACCGGGAACCACGGCCACCCCAGCGCCCCGCCCGGACCGCCGGGCCAACCGCTCAGCCCCGGGAAGCGGAGCAGCAGCGGCCTGGCCCCGGGCGCCGGCCGCAGCCGTTGGCCTCCGGACGCCCGCAGCAAGCCGATCGAGTCGCCCCTCGCGCGTAGCCGCAGCACGGAAAGTCGGCCAGCCGCATGTCTGCTCCCCTCGCAGTGCGCGGCAGGGCCCGCTCGGGCGGGGAGGAGGGGTCACTCGAGGAGGCATGCCTTGCGCGAGAAGTCGGCCGGGCCGACGTCCTGTGCGCACCCGTGCGTTTCGCCCTCTCGCAGGGCGTGGCCGTCGGCCTGCTCGGGCAGGGAGGTGGAACCGCGCGAAGCGCACTTGCCTGGAGAGCCGGCCTGACCGACTTTCCGTGCACGCCGACGTCCCCGCTCAGGCGAGGCGTGACAGCCGTTCGAAGCGAGCGCTGCGCGAGAAGTCGGCCGGGCCGACTTCCGGTGCGGGAGGCCCGGGCGGGCTGGTCAGCCGATGAGGGTGGCGAGGGTGTTGCCCTGGGGGTAGAGGGCGGCGGCCGGGGGGAGGGTGGCCGGGGCGCCGGCATGGAGGACGGTGAGGGTCCCGGCGCCGGTGCGGGTGGGGTCGGCGACGCGGCGCAGGGCCTGGGCGGCGACCGCGTCGGCGGAGCCGTGCAGGACGAGCCCCGGGGAGGCGGTCCGGGCGACGGCGGCGCGGATGCGGTCGTCGACGAGCTCGTAGTGGGTGCAGCCGAGCACGATGACGTCGGTGCCGGCCGGGGTCCGGGCGGCGGCATCGGCGATGGCGGCGGTGATGGCCTCGTCGTCGCCGTGCTCGACCGCGTCCGCGAGCCCCGGGCAGGCGACCTCGGTGACGTCCGCCGTGCCACCGAAGTCGCGGATCAGCCCGCGTTGGTAGGCGCTGCCGGTGGTGGCGGGGGTGGCCCAGATCGCGACCCGGCCGCCCTGCGCCGCGGCGGGCTTGATCGCCGGAACGGTGCCGATCACCGGCAGCCCTGGCTCCAGTTCGGCCCGCAGGGTGGCGAGCGCGTGCACGGAGGCGGTGTTGCAGGCGATCACCAGCGCGTCGGGTTCGAGCGCGGCGGCGGCCCGGCAGCATCCGAGGGCCAGCTCGGTGACCTCTTCCGGCGTACGCGGTCCCCACGGCATCGAGGCCGGGTCGGAGGAGAGCACCAGATCGGCGTCCGGGCGCAGCTTCCGAAGGGCGGCGGCGGCGGCCAGCAGGCCGATTCCGGAGTCCATCAGTGCGATCTTCACGGGTCAAGACTTTAGTCGATACGCCCGACCGGCCCGCTTCTGCGGCAGACTGCCGGGGTGACCGTCCTGCTGTGGATCGCCGCGTTGTCCCTGCTGGTCTGGCTCTGGCTGGCCTGCTGCCACGGCTCGTTCTGGCGCACCGACGTACGGCTGCCGCCGCGTCGCCCGCCGGTCCGCTGGCCGCAGGCGGCGATCGTGGTGCCGGCCCGGGACGAGGCCCCGGTGCTCCCGGTGAGCCTGCCGTCGCTGCTCGCGCAGAAGTACCCGGGTCGGGCCCGGGTGATCCTGGTGGACGACCACAGTTCGGACGGTACCGGGGCGCTGGCGGCGGAGCTGCGGACGATCGACGGGCTGGAGCTGACCGTCACCACTCCTCCCCCGCTGCCGCCGGGCTGGACCGGCAAGCTGTGGGCGCTGCGGCACGGCGTGGCGCTGGCCGGTCCGGACGTCGAGTACCTGCTGCTGACGGACGCCGACATCGCGCACGGCCCGGATTCGCTGGCCGAGCTGGTGGCCGCGGCCGAGAGCAACGGGCTGGACCTGGTGTCGCAGATGGCCCGGCTGCGGACGGAGACCGGCTGGGAGCGTCTGATCGTGCCGGCCTTCGTGTACTTCTTCGCCCAGCTCTACCCGTTCCGCCGCAGCAACCGTCCGGGTGCCCGGACGGCGGCCGCGGCCGGCGGCTGTTCGCTGGTGCGGCGCGAGGCGCTGGAGCGGGCGGGCGGGGTGGCGGCGATCCGGGGCGCGGTGATCGACGACGTGTCGCTGGCCCGGGCGGTGAAGTCGACCGGCGGCCGGACGTGGCTCGGTCTGGCCGGGGAGGTGGACAGCGTGCGCCCGTACCCGCGGCTGGAGCAGCTGTGGCGGATGGTGTCGCGCAGCGCGTACGCCCAGCTCAGGCACTCGCCGCCACTGCTGCTCGGGACGGTGCTGGGGCTGGGGCTGGTGTACCTGGTGCCGCCGGTGGCGACGGTGGCCGGCCTGGTGGCGGGGGCGCCGTCGGTGGCGGTGGCGGGCGGGGCGGCGTGGGCGCTGATGGCGGGTACCTACCTGCCGATGGTCCGGTACTACGGGCAGCCGGCCGCGGCCGTGCTGCTGCTGCCCTTCACCGCGGGGCTGTACCTGCTGATGACGGTGGACTCGGCCGTTCAGCACTGGCGCGGCCGGGGTGCGGCGTGGAAGGGCCGGACCTACTCCGGGGCCTGAGAAAACCCTGCGCGCCGGGCCGCCCCGATCCATACTGCTCGAATGGACCGTCAGCACATCTCCCGCCTCGCCCATGCCCACCACCCGATCGCGGCCCCGCTGGCGGACGAGTCGGTGGCGCGGCTGCTGGACCGTGCCATGGCCGGGGCGGAGCGGGGCCGGGCCCTCGACCTCGGCTGCGGTGAAGGCGCCTGGCTGCTCCGGGCGTTGGCCGCCGGTCCGGGCTGGCGGGCGGTGGGTGTGGACCTGGACGCCGCGGCCCTGACCCGGGCCAGGGAGGCCGCGACGGCGCTCGGCGTGGTCCGCCGGATCGGCCTGCACCATTCGGACGCCCGGGAGTTCACCGCGAAGGAGCCCTTCGACCTGGTGCTGTGCGTCGGCGCCACCCACGCGTTCGACGGCCTGGCGCCGACGCTCGCCGCGGCCCGTGGACTCCTGGCACCGGGGGGCCGACTGCTGGTCGGCGAAGGGTTCTGGCAGCGTGAACCGTCACGGCCTGCGCTGGACGGACTGGGCGCGGCGCGGGAGGACTTCGCGGATCTGGCGACGACCACCGACCGGGTCCTCGCGGACGGCTGGACGCCGGTGTTCGGGCACGTCAGCACCGAACAGGAGTGGGACGAGTACGAGTTCTCCTGGACGGGCTCGCTGGCCGAGTGGGCGCTGGACCGTCCGGACCACCCGGGGGCCGCGGCCGCCCGGGAGGCCGCGGACCGGCACCGTACCGGATGGCTGCACGGCTACCGGGGGACGCTCGGCTTCGTCACGTACCTGCTGCGCCGCGACTGAGCGGCACCGGGCCGAACGCGCCCTCCCGGTCGGCTACTTCTGCGTCCGCTCGAGGAAGTCGTCGATCAGCGGCACGATTTCGGGCAGCTTCTCCTCCAGCGCGAAGTGTCCGGTGTCGAACAGGTGCAGCTCGGCCCCGGGCAGGTCGCGCCGGTAGGCGTGCGCGCCGGCCTCGGTGAAGAAGGGGTCGCCCAGCCCCCAGAGGACCAGGGTCGGCGGCTGCTCCGCGCGCAGCCAGGCCTGCCAGGCGGGGTAGAGCTCGACGTTGGTGTGGTAGTCCAGGGCGAGTTCGACCTGGATGTCCTGGCGGCCGGGCAGGTCGAGGAAGTGCTGGTCGTACGTCCAGCCGTCGGGGCCGACCAGGCTCGGATCGCCGGTGCCGCTCTCGTACTGGCCCCGGGTCGCGTTCGGGGTGAGGATCGAGCGGGCGACGTGTTCGGCGCCCGGCACGCCGCGCTTGTTGGCGATGAACTCCCTTGCCCGGTCGGAGAGTCCTTCCTCGTAGGCGTTGCCGTTCTGGACCACCAGGCCGGTGATCCACTCCGGATGCCGGGTGGCCAGGCGCAGGCCGACGGGGGCGCCGAAGTCGAAGACGTACAGCGCGAAGCGGTCCAGGCCGAGGGCGAGGCAGAAGCCCTCGATCACGTCGGCGAGGGTGTCGAAACGGTAGGTGAAGTCGTCGGGCGTCGGGCTGTCGCTGTGGCCGAACCCGGGGTAGTCGGGGGCTATCAGGCGGTAGCGGGTGCCGAGCGCGTCGAGCAGCCTGGCGTACTGGCGGGAGGAGGACGGGAAGCCGTGCAGCAGCAGGAGCACGGGGGCGTCGGCCGGTCCGGTTTCGCGGTAGAAGACGCGCAGGCCGTCGACGTCGACGCGGCGATGGTGGACGTGCGGGATCGTCAGCTCGCTCATGTTAACCATTAAACAGCAATTGAAAGGTTAGGCAAGATGCTGTTCAGGCAAACCGCCCGCCAGGCACGGCACATGAGCGAGCTGAACCACTGTCACGGGGAGGATCGGGATCGGGATCGGAATCGGGAGTGCGGGCTCAGTGCTTGTGCGCCCGCTCCTGCTGCACCAGGTGGTCGAGCACCCCGGGCATCGCCTCGACCCCGCCGGCCTGGGTGGGCGAGGTGCGGTACTCGCCCTGGACCACGACCGTCGGCAGCTCGGTGATGCCGTAGCGGGTGAAGGCGGCGGCGGCTTCGTCGACCGACCGCCCGACCTCGCTGGAGCGGTACGCACGGCCGAAGGCCTTGGCGTCGACGCCCTGCCGGGCGGCCCAGTCGGTGGCGGTGGCCTCGGTGGTGACGTCGAGCCCCTCGTTGTGCACCGCGCGGAAGGCGCTGGTCTGGAGGCGGTCGACCAGGCCGAGTTGCTCCAGCGTGAAGTACAGGCGGGCGTGGCCGCGTTGCACGGCCTCCTCCCGGCTGCCGGGCCAGATGGCCGGGATGCGGTACAGCGCGACATCGGCGCTGTGCCTCTGCGCCCAGGCCTGCAGGGGCTGTTCGAGCGCCTGGGAGTGACCGCAGTCGTACCAGAAGAACTCGACCGCCTCGGTCCGGGCGCTCTCGCGGACCGGTTGCGGATGGTCGAGCTTCACGAACTGGTGGCCCCTGGAGGGGGTTTGGTGGGTCATCGCGCCGGCCTGGACGGGGGACGCGGCGATCCCGACGGCGACGGCGAGCAGGACGGTGGACCGCAGCAGCGACTTCGAGTTCACACCGGGCAGTGTGCTGGTGGCGTTTCGTTACCGGCCGGTTGTCGCGGCACGGCCGGGCCGGATTCGCCCGGACGGCGTACCCGGGCCGCGCCCGTGGACGGAACGAAGCGGAACGGGAAGGACGGGGGGCGGAAACCCGGCCCCGATCAGCGGTCGGGCTCCGCGCCCGCCGTCCACACCTCGGCGACCAGGTGCTGCCAGGCGTCCACGACGGCCCCCAGCTCGAAGTGCTCCAGCGCGTGCGCCCGGGCCGCCGCGCCGAGCCCCGCCCGGTTGACCGCGAGCACCTTGCCCAGCGCCTCGGCGAGAGCCAGCGGATCCCCCGGGGCGACGAGCGCACCGGTGGCACCGTCCCGGACCACCTCGCGCACCCAGCCGACGTCGGTGGCCACGGCGGGCACCCCGGCCAGTGCCGCCTCGATCAGCGCACCGGGCACGCCCTCGCTGTCGCTGGTCAGCAGCAGGGCGTCGGCGGCGCGGTAGAGCGGGGCCGGGTCGGGCAGCGGGCCGAGGAAGTGGGCGCGGGCGGCGGCCGGGTGGCGGGCCAGGGTCTCGCGCAGCGGCCCGTCCCCGGCGACGGCGAGCCGGACGTCGGGCAGCCGGTCGAGCACGTCGAGGGCGAGGTCGAGCCGCTTCTCCGGGGCTATCGCCCCGATCCAGGCGACCAGCAGCACGTCGGCGGGCAGGCCCAGCGCGTGCCGGGCGGCGCGCCGGTCGTCCCGGCCATCGGCGGGCGGATAGCTCTCGGCCGCACGGGAGTTGGGGATCACGCGCACCTTGCCGTCGGGCAGCCGGAACTGCTCCTCCAGGACGGCGCGCGCCTCGTCGGTGAGGGTGGTGACAGCGGCCGCGCGGTGCATCAGCGCGCCGCCGCGCACCCGGCGCAACCGGTTGGCGGTCCAGTAGCGCGGGTGGCCGACCGAGACGTAGACGAAGGGCGTCCGGGTCCCGGTCAGCGCGAGGGCGCAGGCGGCCAGGGTGTCCGAGCCGTGGGCGAGCACCACGTCGGCCGCGCGGGCGGCGTGGCGCAGCGCCCGCAGGGTGCTCGGGTGAAGCCGCCCCGGGCCGAGCACCGCGGCGGAGCGCAGCCCGGAGGCGGCGACGGAGCAGTCGACGGGGCTCCGGTCCGCGGGGTCGGGGCCCGCACCGGCGGTGTCCGGGCTCCGGCCCGCGCCGTCCCGGGCCGCGTCGGCGGGACCGGAGTGGACGGCCGGGTGCGGGGCGAGGGCGCACAGTGCGGAGGACTGCCCCCGACGGCCGAGTTCCCGGTGGAGGTCACGGGCGAAGTTCTGTGCGCCGCCACGACGTGAGTCACTGATCAGGTGCAGGACACGCGGACGGTTTCCGGCCGGATCGGCCGACAAATGGTCGGGCATGGACCGACCTTGGCACAGTGCTCCGCCCGGTACATCCCCTTCGCGCAACCTGATGGTGGCCCATCCGCCCGCACTTGTACACCCGATGTGCGCCACGGGGCCGCCGTCGTGCGCCGGATGCGACCGCCGTGCGCCCCGTCTCGCCCCCTGTCGCGCTCCGGTTCACCCCGTCGCGCCGGGTCGGCGCCGCCCCGGGACGGTGCGTGCCGACACCAAGTGGCGTGTCACACCGTCGAGTCGGGCCTTGCGTTCGACCGGCGAAAGGCCGGTGTGCGGAGCGTCCCCGCCCCGCCCGGCCGACGAGCCCGGGGTACCGGGGCCGTTACCCGGTTCGGGTGAACGCGGTTGGACCTCGACCCGGGCCGATCGGCAGGATGTCCAGCCAGGGGCGGCACCCGCCGTGCCGCCCCATCTCCCCCCTCCTCGTACGGATTTGGAGTCACCCGGTGTTCAAGGGATTCCGCAGCTTCCTGCTGCGCGGGAACGTGGTGGACCTCGCGGTCGGCATCGTGATCGGCGCGGCCTTCACCGCCGTCGTCACCGGGTTCGTCAGCGCCTTCCTCACCCCGCTGGTCGGCGTCGCGTCCGGCGCCGTCGGCGACTTCACCCAGAAGACCTTCGACGTGGCCGGCACCCGGTTCCCGTACGGCCTCTTCGTCAACGCGGTCATCGGCTTCGTGCTGACCGCGGCCGTCATCTACTTCGCCGTGGTGCTGCCCGTCGGCAAGCTCCAGGCCCGCTTCGAATCGGCCAAGCCCGTTCCGGCCGCGAAGGTCGACTGCCCGGAGTGCCTCAGCTCCATCCCTGCCGCCGCGACCCGCTGCTCCTTCTGCACCTCCGAGGTCGGCAAGGCGACCCTGCCCGCGCAGGCCCAGGCGCTGCAGTCACACTGACCGCCGGCAGCGGGCCGAGGACGCGCCGACGCCCGGGCCGCACCGGGCC
The DNA here is from genome assembly GCF_053594915.1 of Kitasatospora sp. NPDC002543. Taxonomy (NCBI): domain Bacteria; kingdom Bacillati; phylum Actinomycetota; class Actinomycetes; order Kitasatosporales; family Streptomycetaceae; genus Kitasatospora; species Kitasatospora sp. NPDC002543. Next base: position 7,802 of record NZ_JBSFWR010000089.1, read on the forward strand.
GACAGCGCGGGTCCAGGAATCGAGCCGTGCAGGTCACAGGCTTGAACAGCGCAGATCGCCGGCCCGGACGGAACGCCCGGGGAGCTGACGGGGACTTTATTCCCGAAACATTCACGAGCCCTCGCCACCACCCTGGCGGGGGCTCGAACGCGCCCGCGCACGCCCTGTCCGGAAAAAGTTTCTCCGCAGGGCCCCCGGCCGTCCACCGGCCGGTCACCGCAAGGCCTCCCAGGCCCTCCGTCCGGCCGTTGTTCGATCACTGACGGGGCGCCAAGGTTGTCCGGAACCGGACGCCGGAATGTCCGGCTTTCCTACTTTCGAAACCTTTGTGCGAGCGAAGACTGTGTAAACACTCGAACTGCTCCCCCTCCCGCTCTCCTCAGCAGGCGCGTTGTGGGCTTACCGTATGCCCCATGACCTCGCCCCGCTCCTACGACGGAGTCGGCTACCCCTCTCCGTCCTTCTCCTCCGGCACGCCGATCTACGACAGCCTCGTGGCTGAGCGCGGTGTCCCCCAGATCGCGCCCATCAACGTGCCGGCCGCCCTGCCGCCGGCGCTGTCCCCCGGGTACGGATCCGGCCTCAACCCCTCCTACGAGAACCGCTACGGCAACGGCTACGAAAGCGCAGGCAGCAACCTCCCCGCGCTGCCGCCCGCCCGCCTCGCCCTGGGCCCCGGCCCGAGCAGCGGTCCCTCCACCGGCCCCGCCACGGCGTACATCCCCGCGCAGCCCGCGCCGGCGTACGCCGCCCCGCAGCCGCCGGTCCCCGGCTACGGCGCCCCCCAGCCGTACCAGCGCCAGCAGCCCGCCTCCCCGGCCTTCGGCCAGAGCTCCGGCAGCGGCTACCAGCCGACCGGCGGCCAGAGCTTCGGCGGCCAGAACACCTTCATCGGTGCCCAGGGCGGCCCGCAGACCTTCGGCGCGCAGCCGGCCGGTGGCCCGGGCGGTTTCGGCCAGGGCCAGCCCGGCGGGCCGCAGAGCCTCGGCGGCCAGCAGTCCTTCGGTGGTCCGGCCGCCGGCGGTCCCGGCTTCCAGGGCCAGGGCGGCGGCGAACAGCCCTTCGGCGGCGCCCAGCTGCGCCCGGCCATGGCGCCGGTCGCACCGGTCCGCCCGATGCAGCCGCAGCGCCCCGGCCCGTACGGCGAGTCCGGGCAGTTCCAGGGTGGTTACCAGTCGCAGGGCCAGGGCTACTGAACCACTGACACCCCTGGGCCGTACCCCCACGCGGCTCGAACCCGCACCACCTGAGCACCACCCGGCGCCCCGAGCGCCGGGCGAACGGAGAAACGGGTCATCCACGGACCGCCCGGCACGCCCCCCACGGCGTACCGGGCGGTCCGTGCGCGTACCGGGCCGTCGCGCAGGAAGCCTTCCGAGCCGAGGCCTTCGCGAACCGGGCCGTCCCGGCAGGGGCCTGCCCAGGTGGGCTTTCCCAGGTCGAGGTCTGCCCGAGCGGGGGGCTTCGTGGGCGGGGGTCTGCCCGGGCGGGGGCCTTCGCGGGCGGGCCGGGGGAGGCTGGCAGGATGGGGGGATGCAGCTCACCGGACTCCACGTCTACCCCGTCAAGTCGATGTACCGCCTGAGCCCGGACACCGCCGTGGTCCAGCCCTGGGGCCTGGCCGGAGACCGACGCTGGATGCTCGCCGATCAGACCGGCCGCTTCGTCAGCCAGCGCGAGAACGCGGCCCTCGGACAGATCCGCGCCGGCCTGCTGCCCGACGGCGTCCTCACCCTGACCGCCCCCGACGGCTCCCGGATCGAGGTCCCCGCCCCCGCCGTCACGGCCGGCGACCCGCTCGCCGACGTCGAGGTCTGGGGCACCCGCTTCCGCGCCGCCGAGGCCGCGAAGGAGGCGCACCAGTGGATCGCCGAACACCTCGGCGACTACCGCCTGGTGCACCTGGACGACCCCCGCGCCCGGCCGGTCGACCCCGAGTTCGGCGAGGCCGGCGGCAGCGTCTCGATGGCCGACGGCTTCCCGCTGCTGCTCACCACCACCGCCTCCCTGGACCGGCTCAACGAGCTGATCGCCGCCGAGAACCCGGACGGCCACGAGACCCTGCCGATGGAACGTTTCCGCCCGAACGTGGTGGTCGGCGGCGCCGAGCCGTGGGCCGAGGACACCTGGCGCCGGATCCGGATCGGCTCGGTGGCCTTCAAGGTGGTCAAGCCCTGCGGCCGCTGCGTGATCACCACCACCGACCAGGAGACCGGCGAACGGCGGGGCAAGGAGCCGCTGCGCACCCTGGCCCGGCACCACCGGCTGCTGCGCAAGGCCGCGTTCGGACAGAACCTGATCCCCGAGCGGCCGGCCGACGTCGAGGGCGACGCGCTCGGCACGCTGCGGTTGGGCGACGAGGTCGAGGTGCTGGAGGACGGGGCGCACTGGCCCGCCGACGGGCACTGACCGCGACCTGCCGGTGCCAACTGCCCGGTGCCGACCGTTCGCTCCGGACGGCGGGGCGCATCGGAGCACCCACCGCCGCAGGACGGGCCCCGCGCTCCGAAACCGGCGCGCCCCGGACGGAACCACCGCTGTGCGTGCTCGTTGAAACAAGTGGTCGGAACCTGTGGCAGCACTGAGCGCTACCGGTGTCCGCGCGACCGCGGGCGGCCGGACCACCCACGTGGGCGCGCTACGGTGGGCGGACGGCCCGCGCACCCCCGCGCGTTCGGCCCGTTGATCGCCGGCTCGACGAAGGTGGGGACGACAGACCGTCATGGCTGAGCACAGGGTCCGGGTCACCCAGGACAGCGCATCCCGCTGGCGTCGCCGCGCGGGCGAGTACGACACGCTCGCGGAGGCCCTGGCCGCCGCCGAACCGGGCGACACCGTGACCGTCCGTCCGGGCACCTTCCGGGAGAACGTCCTGCTGGACAAGCCGGTGACGATCGTCCCGGCCCAGGGCCCGGGAACGGTCCGGATCGACCCGCCCTCCGGGGTGGCCCTCACCGTGACCGCCGCCGCCACCGTGCGCGACCTGGTGGTCGAGGGCGGCGACAGCTCCACCCCGGCCGTCCTGGTCACCGGGCCGGAGGCGACCCCGTCCTTCAGCGGCTGCCGGGTCGAGACCCGCTCGGCCACCGGGATCGAGGTCACCGGCGGCGCCCGGCCGACCCTGCGCGGCTGCGTGGTCACCAACCCGGGCGGGCTCGGGCTGCGGCTGCGCGGCGCCGACACCGCCGCCGCCTTCGAGGACTGCGAGGTCGCCGCCGCCGGCCAGGCCGGACTGGCCGTCCTCGGCGGCGCCACCGCCGCCCTGGAACGCTGCCGCGTCCACCACGCCTCCGGCGCCGGTGTCCTGCTCTCCGACCCCGGCAGCGCGGCCGAGCTGACCGGCTGCGAGATCTACGAGATCCGCGGCAGCGGCGTGCAGGCCGAGGCGCAGGCGGGCGGGCGGCTGGTCGACTGCGAGATCCACCGGGTCACCGGCAACGGCCTGACCCTGGACGGCGAGGCCGAGCTGGTGCTCACCGGCTGCCGGGTGCACGACCTGCCCGAGAACGGCGCCGACCTGCGCGGACGCGCCCGGCTGAGCCTCGCGAACAGCACCGTCCGGGACTTCGGGCGCGGGGCGCTGTCGGTCTGGGACCAGGGCACCGAGGCCGTCGCCGAGTCCTGCCAGATCCACGGCTCGACCGGCGAGTACCCGGCACTGTGGGTCAGCGACGGCGCCCGGCTGACCCTCACCGACTGCTCACTGCACGACCTGCCGGACGCCCTGTTCGTCCTCGACCGGGACTCCGCCGCCACCGCCGAAGGCTGCTCGTTCAGCCGAATCCGCAGCTCGGCGGTCTCGGTCAGCGGCGGGGCCACCGTCTCCCTGGCCTCCTGCCGGGTCCAGGAGGCGGGCACCGGGCTCTGGTTCCGCGACCACGGCAGCGGCGGACTGCTCACCGACTGCGAGATCTCCGACGTGGCCACCGGCGTGATCGTCACCAAGGGCGCCGACCCCGTGCTGCGCGACTGCACCGTGCGGGCCAGCACGGACGCCGGGGTGTACGTCTCGGCGCAGGGGCGGGGCACCTTCGAGGACTGCCGGGTCTCCCAGGGCAAGGGCTTCGGCTTCCACATCATCGACGGCTGCCGGACCCAGCTCACCCGGTGCCGGGCGGAGCACAACCAGCGGGCGGGCTTCGAGTTCTCCGAACCGGGGCCGGTCACCGAGGGGTGCATCTCGGACGACGTCGCGGCCGCACCGGTGCCGGCCGCTCCCGGACCGCCCGGTGGCGGCGCCGGGCCGGGGACCGGAGTCGGGCGCGGTCCGGCGCTGGGGCCGTCCTTCGGATCCACCGACGTACCGGCGCCGCGGACGGCCCAACTGACCGCGGCCGCACCGCTCGCACCGTCCGCGGCCGCTTCGTCGGCGATCGCGCCGATCCCGGACTGCCGGCCCGCCGACGAGGCGCTCGCCGAACTGGACTCGCTGGTCGGGCTGGCCACGGTGAAGCAGGAGGTGCGCACCCTGATCGACCTGATCTCGGTCGGCCGGCGCCGCCGTCAGGCCGGGCTCAAGGCGCCCTCGCTGCGCCGCCACCTGGTCTTCACCGGGGCACCGGGCACCGGCAAGACGACCGTGGCCCGGCTCTACGGCGAGATCCTCGCCTCGCTCGGCGTGCTCCAGCGCGGGCACCTGGTCGAGGTGGCCCGGGTGGACCTGGTCGGCGAGCACATCGGCTCCACGGCGATCCGCACCGCGGCCGCCTTCGACCGGGCTCGCGGCGGAGTGCTCTTCATCGACGAGGCGTACGCGCTCGCGCCCGAGGACGGGGCGCGGGACTTCGGGCGCGAGGCGATCGACACCCTGGTCAAGCTGATGGAGGACCACCGGGACGAGGTGGTCGTCATCGTGGCGGGCTACACCGCCGAGATGGAGCGCTTCCTCTCCGCCAACCCCGGTGTCTCGTCACGTTTCTCACGCACCATCAGCTTCCCCGACTACACCGCGGACGAGCTGCTGGAGATCGCCCGGGCACAGTGCGCCGAACACGAGTACGCGCTCTCGGAGGACACGGAGAAGGCCCTGCTGGAGCACTTCGGCGGGCTGGAGCGCGGCCCCAACTTCGGCAACGGGCGCACCGCGCGGCAGGTCTTCGAGACCATGGTCGAGCGACACGCGGTCCGGGTCGCCCACCTCGCGGACCCGTCCACGGAGGAACTCCAGCTGCTCGTTCCGGCGGACCTGCCGACGGCGTCGCTGCCGTAGCACCGCGGGCGGTGAACTCGGCTGCGGCGCGGGGCCGTTCGGACGGGCACGGGTGTTCTGCCGACGGGCGCGGCGGGCGGGTTGCTGCTGCCGGCCGGACTGGTCGTGAGGCTCTTCCTCGGCGCGGTGGTGCGGCGGGCGACGGCGAACGGCTGACGAATGACGGCTGACAGATGACAGATGACAGACTCTGAAATCTGTCAGCTGTCAGCTGTTCGCCGTCGGCTGCCATCCGCCCCGTCAGCCCGCCCCGTCAGCCCGCCCAGGCGCCGCCGGCCAGGAAGGACTCCAGCGCCGCCCGGTAGGGCGCGATGTCGATCCGCTCGCCCGCCAGCCAGTCGTCCGAGTAGTACTTGTCCAGGTAGCGGTCCCCCGGATCACAGATCAGACCGACCACGCTGCCCGTCCGCCCGGCCTCCCGCATCTCCGCGACGATCCGCAGCGCGCTCCACAGGCCCGTCCCGGTGGAGGCCCCCGCCTTCTTGCCGAGCACCTGCTCCAGCACCCGCACCGCGGCGATCGACGCGGCGTCCGGCACCTTCATCATCCGGTCGATCGACCCCGGGACGAAGCTCGGCTCCATGCGCGGCCGCCCGATGCCCTCGATCCGCGAGCCGCTCTCGCAGAGGGCGTCCGGGTCGTGGTGCACCCAGCCGTCGAAGAAACAGGAGTTCTCCGGGTCCGCGACGCAGATCCGGGTGTCGTACTGCATGTAGTGCACGTACCGGGCGATGGTCGCCGAGGTGCCGCCGGTGCCGGCGGTGGCCACGATCCAGGCCGGCTCGGGGTGCGGCTCCAGGCGCAGCTGGGCGAAGACGGACTCGGCGATGTTGTTGTTGCCGCGCCAGTCGGTGGCCCGCTCCGCGTAGGTGAACTGGTCCATGTAGTGCCCGCCGGTCTCCTCGGCGAGCCGGGCGGAGGCCTCGTACACCTCGTCGGAACGCTCGACCAGGTGGCACTCTCCGCCGTGGAACTGGATCAGGTCGATCTTGGCCTGGCTGGTGCTCTTGGCCATCACCGCGATGAACGGCACGCCGACGAGCTGGGCGAAGTACGCCTCGGAGACGGCGGTGGAGCCGCTGGAGGCCTCGATCACCGGCTTGCCCGGCCGGATCCAGCCGTTGCAGAGCCCGTAGAGGAAGAGCGAGCGGGCCAGCCGGTGCTTGAGCGAGCCGGTCGGATGGGTGGACTCGTCCTTGAGGTAGAGGTCGATCCCCCACTCCGCGGGCAGCGGGAAGCGGAGCAGGTGGGTGTCGGCGGAGCGGTTGGCGTCGGCCTGGACCTTGCGCACTGCCTCCTTGAGCCAGGCGCGGTACTCCGGGTCGGAGCGGTCGACGTCACCGGTCGGCTGGATGCCCGGCTGGATGCTCATGGTCGCTGTCTCCCTCGTGGTGACCCCCCGCCGGTCACTACGAGTGTACGAGAGTCACGATAAGTGACTTTTTTCGATGGCCCAGCTTCCGCTTATCGCCGTCAGGCCCGGTCGCCGCCATCGGGGCAGGACCCGCGCCGTCAGGGCAGGACCGGCACCGACTGCGGATCCGCCAGGTACGGCCCCCAGCCCAGCTCGGCCGCTCCCGCGAGCGCGCCGTGCGCCAGCTCCGCGCCGACGATCGGCACCCGCCCGCTGCGCCCCCACAGGCTGCGCTCGGCGACCACCGACCGCAGCCGGTCGGGCGCGGCCTCCAGCAGGTGGAGGTGCAGTCCGCTGAGGACCACCCGGTCGGGATTGAGGATGTTGGCGACGCCCGCCAGGCCGAGCCCGAGGCGGTCGATGACGTGCTCCACCGCCGCCCGCGCCCGGTCGTCCGTCGCGGCCGCCCGGCACAGCTCGCCGGCCTGGTCGAGCAGCGGGCGCCCCGGCTCCGGGGTGAGTCCGGCGGCCGCGAACAGCGCGTCGGGGTCGGTCTCGGAGTTGAGGCAGCCCCGGTTGCCGCACACGCACGGCCGGCCCTGCGGATCGACGGTCAGGTGGCCGACCTCCAGTGCGAGGCCGGCGCTGCCGGTGTGCAGGTGCCCGTCGATGACCAGCGCGCCGCCGACGCCGCGGTGGCCGGAGGTGACGAAGAGCAGGTGGCGGGCACCGCGACCGGCGCCGTGCCGGTACTCGGCGAGCGCGGCCAGGTTGGCGTCGTTGGCGATCGCGGTGGGCAGCGGGCGCAGCGCGTTCGGGCCGTGGTCGGCGCGTCCGACCTCGACGTCGTAGAGGTCGGCGACCGGGGTTCCGCTGGGCCAGGCGAAGTGCAGCGCGGCGAGGGCGGTGCCGTCCGGCTCGGTGACCGGGTTGGGCAGCGCGAGCGCGGCGCCCAGGCAGCGGCGGTCGGTCGCGCGGGCGAGCTCGGCGCCGGCCACCGCGACGGCACGCAGCATCCGGACCGGGTCGGTGGCGGCGGGCAGCGGCAGGTGGACGGGTGGGTCGAGCAGTCCGCCGAGGCCGGCCAGGGTGACGCTCAGTCCGTCGGCGTGGATCTGGCCGGCGACCACGACCGGACCCTGCGGGTCGATCGCGAGCCGGTGCGACGGGCGGCCGCGACCGCCACCGGCCGGGCGCGAGTCCACGGTGATCAGGCCGAGCGCCTCCAGTTCGGCGGTGACCGCACCGGCGGTGGCCCGGGTGACGTCCAGGGCGCGGGTGAGTGCCGAGCGGGTCGGCGTCTGGCCGGTGTGGATCAGGGAGAGCGCCGGGCCGAGCAGCGTCCGGCCCCGGTCGGGAGCCGCGCGACGGTGGCTGTCGCGCTGCGCGTCGGAGTCGTTCCCGCTACCGGGCCTCGGGCTTGATGGTGAGAGCTGCACGCCCCTATTGTGACTTTGTGTCGCTTCGAAACAAAATCGGTTCACGCACTCGCCCCGACCAATCCTCCCCCCAGTCTCGCAGCACACCCCCGGTGGCCGACAGCCCCTGGGGTCCTGCACGTGTCGCCCTCACCGCGTTCTTCGCCGTCGACGGCTTCCTCTTCGCCGCCTGGGTCGTCCGCATCCCGGACGTCCGCAGCCAGGTCGACGCCTCGCACAGCTCCCTCGGACTCGCCCTGCTCTGCCTGTCCATAGGCGCCGTCCTCACCATGCCGATGATCGGCCGGCTCTGCCTTCGGTACGGCTCGCGCCCGGTGACCGTCGGCTCGCTCGCCCTGCTCAGCCTCGCCGTACTGCTCCCCGCACACGCCCACTCGGTCGCCGCCCTCGGCGGGGTGCTGCTGCTGTTCGGCGCCGGGTACGGCGGGGCCAACGTCGCGATGAACAGCGCCGCCGTCGACCTGGTGGCGCAGCTGCGACGGCCCGTGATGCCCAGCTTCCACGCCGGATACAGCTTCGGCGGGCTGGTCGGCACCGGCGTCAGCGGGCTGCTCGCCGGCCCGCTGAGCACCGCGTGGGCGCTCGCGCTCAGCGCGGTGCTGGGCATGGCCGTCACCGTCGGCGCGGGCATCGTCCTGCTGCGCAGCCCGGCGGCGGCGCCGGTCGGGCCGGACCGGGCTGACCGGGCTGACCGGACTGACCGGACTGACCGGACTGACCGCTCGACGGGGCCGGCCGACGCCGGGGGCCCGGACGCGGGCTCGGCCCGTATCCGGACCCGACTGCTCGTACTGCTGCTCGGCCTCACCGCGCTCTGCACCGCGTACGGCGAGGGTGCGATCGCCGACTGGGCCACGCTCCACCTCACCGACGACGTGCGGGCGAGCTCCGTGGTGGCCGCCACCGGATACGGCGCGTACGCCTTCGCGATGGCCGGCGGACGGGTCGGCGGCACCTGGCTGTCCATCAGGCTCGGCCAGGACCGGCTGATGCTGCTCGGCGGGCTGACGGCGGCGGCCGGCATGCTGATCGCCGCCCTGGCGCCGGCGGTGCCGGTGGCGATCTGCGGGTTCGTGCTCGTCGGCCTCGGCCTGGCCAACCTCTTTCCGCTCGCCATCGCCCGGGCCGGGGCGGCGGGCGGGCCGCAGGGCGTCGCGTTCGCCTCCTCGCTCGGCTACGGAGGGATGCTGATCGGCCCGGTGGTGATCGGCTTCCTCGCCGACGCGGCCGGGCTGCCACTGGCCCTCACCACAGTCGCGCTCGCGGCCACCGTGGCGGCACTCCTGCCGCTGACGGTCGGGCGCCGGACGACGGACGACCGGTGACGGGCTGACAGCCGACGGGCGACGGGCGACGGGCGACGGGCGACAACAGACAGACGACAACAGACAGATGACGGATGACAGATGATGAAATCTGTCATCTGTTATCCGTCATCCGCCATGTGACAGGATGCGGGGCCATGACGACCAGCGAACGCTTCCAGGTACTGCGGGCGAGCGAACGTCCGGCGACGGCGTGGCTCAACGGGGGCGGGGTGACCAGGGAGGTCGCCGGATTCCCGGCCGGAGCCGGGCTGGACGCCTTCGACTGGCGGGTCAGCCTGGCGGACGTCGCCACCGCCGGGCCGTTCTCCCCGTTCCCCGGGATCGACCGGGTGATCACCCTGGTCGAGGGCGCCGGCATGGTGCTCACCGTCGACGGCGTCGAGCAGCCGGTCGACATCCCGCTCCGGCCGTTCGCCTTCTCCGGTGACGCCACCACCGACTGCCGGTTGTCGGCCGGCCCGGTGGTGGACTTCAACGTGATGACGCGCCGCGGGCGGATCGAGGCCACGGTGGACCTGACCGCCGCAGCCGATACGGCCGTCCCGGTCGACGTCTGGGACGGGAGCACCGCCCTCCTGGTCTGCCTCGCCGGGACGGCCGCCGTCGACGGCGTGGAACTCGCCCGTTACGACGCCGCGTTGCTCGACACTCCGGGCACGTACGAGGTGCGGCCGAAGGGCACCACCGCCGTCGTCACCTTCCGCACCACGCCCTGACAAGCGACGAGCCCGCGAACCTGCGGGACCGACGCGCCCGCGACCCGCGCGCCGGCGAAGGACGGTGCTCCCGCCCCGGGGTGGGAGCACCGCCGCCGCGTCACCCGCAGAACACCGGCGTGGCGTGGGCCGGGTCCAGGGCGTTGGTCACCAGGTGCAGCACCGTCGGCGAGAACGCGACCCCGACGTGTTCCACCAGCGAGATCGGGCAGTGCTGCTGCACCACCTCGTCGTCGACGTCCGGCCCGCTGAGGAACTGGGTGCGCCACGGGGTGACGACCTCGTCGAGCACCGTCGAGACCACCGTGTAGCTCACGCCCGGCACGGTGTCCGGCCGGGAGGCCATCAGCTTGTTGAAGTCGGAGCCCACCGCCTGATCCCGGCAGGCCTGGCAGAGCGTGAAGACGACGTCCGCGACGCCCGGGAAGTACGGCAGCAGGTTGGTGATGCCGTCGAGCGTCGTGCCGTGGTTGGACGGCGCCAGTCCGATCATCCGGCCGACCTTGGCCCCGCCGCCGAGGAACTTGAGGTAGTAGTTCGGCATCATGCCGCCCTGCGAGTGCCCGACGATGTCGACCTTGGCGGCGCCGGTCGCGGTCCGCACCAGGTCGACGAACCGGCCGAGTTGGGCCGCCGACTCGGGCACCGGCCCGAGGCCGCCGATCGGCAGCAGCAGGCCGCTGCCGCTGGAGGTGACGCCGGGAACGGTCCCGTAGTCGAGGGCGAAGACGCAGTACCCCAGGCTCTTCAGCAGCGGAGAGAGCGCCAGCCAGTTCTCGTACCGGTTGGCGAAGGTGCCGTGCACCAGGACGATCGGGTCGGGGTGTGCCGTGCTCGGCCGGCAGGTCCAGTCGTTGGCGCCGGGCGGCGAGGCCACCGTGTCGCCGTCCGGCGGGAGTTCGGCCGCGGCACCGGCCCCCACGGGCGCGGCGGCGACGGGCGCGGCGGCGACGGGCGCCGCGACGGGAGCAGTGCCGACGCGCGCGGCGCCGGCGGGAGCAGTGACCGACGGGGACGGAGCCGCGCCCGCCAGCGACGCGGTCGCGCCGACCAGCAGCGCCCCGGCCAGCAGCAGCACGCCCAGCGCGCCACCGCCCTTGCCGAGTCCGGGAGTTGCGGAGAAGCGGAGAAGTGGGGTTCTCAACTGTTGCCTCCACGGCGGAAGTTTGTTACCAACAGGTAACCCGAGGGCTCCATCATGCGGTCGCCCCTCCGGCCCGGCCCTTGGGCGTTTCCCAGACCTGGACGGTGTTCTCTGTGACCGGTCACAACGCACCCCACTGCCCGCCCCCGAGCGCCTCCCCCGACACCTCCCCGCACACCTCTCCGAACGCCTCCTCGCACACCTCCGACCGCGCGCCGGACTGGCGCGTCCCGATGGTCGGTGGGATCCCGGCCGATCAGCGGCTGCTCGGTGGTGCACGGGAGTTGGCCGAGACCGTGGTCGCCGCGCTGCTGGAGAGGGTACCGGTCTACCGCCGGCTGCCCCGCGAACAACTCGCCGGCGAGCTGACCCGGGACACCGAGCGCCGCATCCGCGCCCTCGCCCACACCGTGCGGACCGGACTGCCCGCCGCCGCCGAGGAGTACGCCGCCGTCCGGGCGGCCGCCGCCCGGCGCGCCGAGGAGGGCCTTCCGCTGGACGCCGTCCTGCTCGCCCACCACCTCGGACTGGAGACCTGCTGGGAGTTCGCCACGAGGCACGCCCGGGACGGCGACGCCGCCGACCTGCTCGTCCTCAACCGGCTGCTGCTCGACCAGCTCCGCCGGGTCGCCACCGCCGCGGGGGCCGGCTACCTGGACGGCCGCCGCCCGAGCGCCGACCGGCGGGGCTCGGCCAGGCACTCCCTGCTCGGCGCGCTGCTCGCGGGCACCCCCGCCGACGAGGCCGCCGGCCGTGCCGGGCTCCGGCTGCCCACCGGGTACGCCGTACTCTGCCTGGCTCTCGCCGACCACCCCGACGAGCGCTCCCCCGGCGTCGACCCGGGCATCGCCGCCCTCCGCAAGCTCCGCCGGTTCGAGGCCGAACTCGACCACCGCACCCGGCAGTCGGCGCTCACCGCGCTCACCCCCACGGGTGGCCTGGTGCTCGTCCCGTTCGGACCGCCACCCGGCCCGAACCGGACCGGCGCCGACGAGGACCGCACCGGCGGGAAGCGCAGCAACGAGCACAACAACGACGGACAGGGCGCCGACGAACAGGGCGCCGACGAGCAGGGCAGCGACGGGCACGGCGCCGACGAACCGCCTTGGCCCCGCATCGCCGCCACCCTCGCCGCGGCGGCCCGGGCGTCCGGCGCCCCGGTCCTGGCCGGAGCCGCCTCGGCCGCCCCCGCCGAGGTGCCCGGCGCGGCCGCCCTCGCCTATGAAGTCCTCGATGTGGCGCGGGCGTTCGGCCGACCACCCGGCCTGCACCGGCTGGACGACGTCCTGCTGGAGTACCAGCTCACCCGCCCCAGCCAGGCCCGTTCCCGGCTCGCCGCACTGCTCGAACCCCTCGCCGAATCCGGGGAGTTGCTCATCACCCTGCACACCCATCTGGCCGGCGGCCTGAACCGCCGGCTCACCGCGAGCGCCCTGCACCTGCATCCGAACACCGTCGACTACCGGTTGCGCCGGATCGCCGCGCTGACCGGCCTGGATCCCGCGCGCCCCGCCGACGTCCCGCGGATCACCGCCGCCATCGCCGCCCGTACCGCCGAACAGGCCACCACTGGCCACCGACAGCCGTAGGCCGGCCGACGCCCCCGCGGCCGGGCGGAACGGACCGGACGGAACGGACCGGGCGCGGAGGCTCAGCCCTGTTCTCCCGGCAGCCTCAGGTCCCAGCCGACCAGGGCCCGCAGCTGCTCCGCGGTCACGCCGTCCGGCACCGGCTGCGGCGCGTCGTGGCGCAGCGGCGGCTGCCAGCCCTCCTCCTCCGTCCAGCGGCGCACCACCTTGGCCGGCGCCCCGGCGACCACGCTGTGGTCGGGCACCTCACCGCGCACCACGGCCCCGGCCGCGACCACCACGTTGCGGCCGATCCGCGCCCCGGGCAGGATCACCGCGCCGGTGCCGATCCAGCTGCCCGCACCGATCTCCACCGGTTCGTTGCGCGGCCACTGCTTGCCGATCGGCAGCTCGGGGTCCCGGTACTCGTGCGCCTGGTCGCTGATGTACACGCCCGGCCCCGTCCACACGTCGTCGCCGATGACGATCGACTGGTGACCGACGATGTGGCTGTCCCGGCCGATCACGCAGCCGCCGCCGATCCGCACGATCGGCTCCGGCCCGAGGTCCAGCCCGGGCAGGAACCCGGCGCTGATGGTGACCCGCTCACCGATGATCGAGAACGGCCCGACCGTGATCCACTGCTCGTTGAAGACGGCCCCGAGCGGGAAGCTGAACGTCGTGCCGTCCCCCAGCTCGCCGAACCGGTACGGCCCCGGGTTGCGGTTGGTGACCGCGCCGATCCGCTGCACCCAGCGCCAACCCCGGTGGACGAGACGCCCGGCGGCGCGGCGACCACCGGTCCTGACGGCTGAGACGAGGGTGCGGGTTATCGGCATGCGCTCACGTTACCGGCCCGTAGCGTGCGCCCGTCCGTCGGGAGGCACCCACGGGAAACGGCCGCGGGCACACTCCCGGGAGCCGCCCCCGCACGACGGCCACGAGGGCATCGGCCACGCGCCCTCGCGGACACGCGCGATCCGGCCCGGAGGAAGGTCCGAAATCCGCGACCGGCGGTCGGCCCCCGGTGGGAGACTCCGTCCCATGGAGATCACCGAGCACATCGACGCGCTGCATCTGGAGGGCACCCGGCTCGCCGAGGCCGCGGCCCGCACCGAGCTGTCCGCCCCCGTACCGACCTGCCCGGAGTGGCAGCTGGCGGACCTGCTGCGACATGTCGGCCACGTCCACCGCTGGGCGGGCGCCATCGTGTCCCGGGGCCTGCGGGCGCCGCTGGACGAGGCGGGCGCGCGGGCCGCCATCGGCCCGGTGCCCCCGGGCGCCGCGCTGCTCGACTGGTACCGCGAGGGCCACGCCGCCCTGGTGGACATCCTCACCGAGGCGCCCGCCGACCTCGAGTGCTGGAGCTTCCTGCCGGCACCCGCTCCACTGGCCTTCTGGGCCCGCCGGCAGGCGCATGAGACCGCCGTTCACCGCCACGACGCCGACGCCGCCGCCGGGGTGCCCGGTCCGGTCGTGGACACTGCCCTCGCCCTGGACGGCGTCGACGAACTGGTGCGCGGCTTCATGACGGGCAGCCGCTCGATCCTGCGCAGCGACCGGCTGCGCACCCTCCAGCTCCGGGCCACCGACGGGGCCGGCTCCTGGCGGCTGACGATCACCCAGGAGGCGCCGACCGTCACCACCGGCGAGAGCTCCGCGCCGGCGGACCTGACCGTCACCGGCCCCGCCCACGAGCTCTACCTGCTGCTCTGGAACCGGCTCTCCGCCGAGCGGGCCGGAGGGATCAAGGCCGTCGGCGACCAGGACCTGCTCGGCCTCTGGAGCGACGCCGCGGCGGTCCGCTGGTAGTGACCGGTAGTGGCGCCGACGCGGATGAGCGCCCGTGACGCCCGGGGGGCGGCGACGCCCCCCGGGCGAACCCACGCGCCCCGGGGCAATCCGCCACCGGCCGGCGCGCCCGGCCCTCCGCGACCGCGCCGCCGTCCCGCCGTCCCGCCGTCAGCGCACCCAGCGCGCGGGCCGCTTCTCCAGGAACGACCGCATCCCCTCCTGCGCCTCCTCCGAGCCGAAGAGCCGCGCCGACAGCTCCACCAGCTCGTCCGCGTCCCGCTCGAAGGAGCGCACCACCTCGGCGTTGGCCAGCCGCTTGGACTCCGCCAGTCCCTGCGGGGAGCCCAGACGCAGCGCGTCCAGCAGTCCCTTCAGCACCGTGCCGGTGGACTCGGCGGAGTCGGCGGCGCTGGTGATCAGCCCGATCCGGGCGGCCTCGGCGGCGTCGAAGACCTCACCGGTGAGGTAGTAGCGGGAGGCGGCACGCGGGTCCAGCTTCGGGCGCAGCGGCAGCGAGATGACGGCGGGGGCGAGGCCGAGCCGCACCTCGGTGAAGGCGAAGGTCGAGGCCGGTCCGGCGACCGCGAGGTCCGCCGCGCCGACCAGGCCCAGGCCGCCCGCCCGGACGTGCCCGTCGATCACGGCGATCACCGGCTTCGCGCAGTCCACGATCGCCCGCTGGAGCTCGACCAGGCCGCGCGGGCCGACCGTCGGGTCCGCTCCGGTCGCCTCGGAGAGGTCGGCGCCCGCGCAGAACACCTTGCCGGTGTGCCCGAGCACCACCGCGCGGACCTCCGGGTCGGCCGCGGCGGAGGCCAGTCCGGCGTGCAGCTCGGCCATCAGCCGGGTGGAGAGCGCGTTGCGGTTGTGCGGCGAGTCGAGGGTGAGCGTGGTGACGGCGTCGGCGGTGCTGACGTGGACGAGGGGCGCTGCGCTGGTCATCGGCGGGGCCTGCCTTCCGGCTGAGGGTGGGTCGGACAGCGGGTGCGGTCCGGGAGGTGCCCGGACGACGCCCGGACGACTCTGGCACGCCCACCCGCCCCTCGGCCAGAGCGGACCGGCGCCGAACCCGGCACCGGCCCGGCGCCGCACCCCGCACCCAACCGGTGCCGCCCGCAACCCCGAACCGGCGCCCTACCCCGCACCGAACCGGCGCCCCGCACGGCACCGGGCCGGGGTTGCGGGCCCGCGGGGGCATGGATCAGGATCCGTCCCATGACCTCCTCTCACCTCACCCACATCACCGAGCCGCCCGGGGTCGCGCCCGGCACCGGCTACACCCAGGTCGTCACCGGAAGCGGCCGGCTGGTCCAGGTATCCGGGCAGATCCCCTTCGACGAGCACCGGAACCTGGTCGGCGCGGGGGACCCGAAGGCGCAGGTGCGGCAGGTCTTCGAGAACCTGCGCCGCTGCCTGGCGGCCGCCGGGGCCGGGTTCGAGGACGTCGTGAAGTTCACCTACTTCATGACCGACATCACCCACCTCCCCGTCGTCCGCGAGATCCGTGACGGGTACCTGGGCTCCGCTCCGGCGCCCGCTTCCTCCGCCGTGCAGGTGGCGGCGCTGTTCCGGCCCGACGTGCTGGTCGAGATCGAGGCGCTGGCGATCGTCCGGGAGTAGCAGGGCAGCGGGGAGCGGACGGAAACAGGCAGGGGACGGCGAGGAACGCCGGGAAGCAGCGGAGACCGGCACGGGTCGACGGGGCCCACCGGGAGCAACTCCCAAGTGGTACAGACCTGTTGACGCATTGGTCCAGTCCTCCTACAGTTCCCATGCCTCGCCTCCCCACGGCGCAGGCATCGATCGCCTACGGATCAACCAAGGTTCTACGTCACCCTGTTCAACCCCCACAGCCACAGGGAGAACCATGTCCGCTCGATCCCGGGCCGGGCGCCCGCGCGTGCGCAGCAGACTGCTCGCACTGCTCTCCGTCCTGCTCCTTCCGCTCGCCGCGCTCACCGCGCTGGCCACCCCGGCGAACGCCGCCGGGAAGCTCACCGCCACCTTCACCACGGCCGACAACGGCTCCTGGTGGCAGGGCACCTACATCGTCCACAACGACAACGCGACCGCGGTGAGCGGCTGGAGCCTGGAGTTCGACCTCCCGGCCGGCGTCACCATCGGCAACACCTACAACGGCACCGCCACCGTCAACGGCCGGCACGTCACCGCCACGGCGGCGTTCTACAACTCCACCGTCAACGCGCACGGCACCACCGAGCCGTACAGCTTCTGGTTCGTGGGCAACGGCCCGGTCTCCACCCCGCTCAACTGCCGCATCAACGGCGACAAGTGCGACGGCTCCGCGGACGTCCCGCCGTCCGCGCCGGGCACCCCGACCGTTGCCGAGTCCACCGCGCACACGCTCGCCCTGAACTGGCCGGCCGCCACCGGCGGGGACTTCCCGGTCACCTCCTACGACGTGCTGAGCGGCAGCACCGTGCTCGCCTCCAGCCCGTCCACCAGCGCGCTGGTCAGCGGCCTCACCCCGGCGACCTCGTACACCCTGACCGTCCGCGCCAAGGACAGCCGCGGCAACACCGGCCCGCTCAGCCCGTCCGTCACGGCGTCCACCTTCGACCCGTCCACCGACACCTCACCGCCCACCGCACCGGGCAACCTCCGGGCCACGGCGGTCGGTTCGACGGACGTGACGCTCGCGTGGAACGCCGCCACCGACAACGTCCGGGTCGCCGCGTACGACGTCTACCAGGGCGGCACCCTGGTGGCCACGGTCACCGGCGGCACGCTCGGCGCGACCGTCGGCAGCCTCTCGCCGTCCACCGCCTACACGTTCACCGTGAAGGCCCGGGACGCCGCCGACAACGCCTCCCCCGCCTCCGCCCCGCTCGCCGTGACCACCTCGGACCTGGTGGGCGCCGGGAAGTACGCCCGGGTCGGCTACTTCGTCCAGTGGGGCATCTACGGCCGCCAGTACTTCGTCAAGAACCTGGACACCTCGGGCGCCGCCGCCAAGCTGGACGTCATCAACTACGCCTTCGAGAACATCGATCCGGTGAACCTGACCTGCATGGCGGGCGTCACCAAGGGCACCACCGGCAACCCCGAGGACCCGGACCAGGGCACCGGCGCCGGTGACGCCGACGCGGACTACGGCCGGCCGATGAGCGCCGACCAGTCGGTGGACGGCGTGGCCGACGACGGCTGGGGCAAACTCCGCGGCAACCTCAACCAGTTGAAGAAGCTCAAGGCCAAGTACCCGAACCTGAAGGTGGTCGTCTCGCTCGGCGGCTGGACCTACTCCAAGTACTTCTCCGACGTCGCCGCCACCGACGCGTCCCGCCAGAAGTTCGTCAAGTCCTGCGTCGACACCTGGATCAAGGGCAACCTGCCCGCCTACAACGGCGCCGGAGGCGACGGCGTGGCCGCCGGCATCTTCGACGGCTTCGACATCGACTGGGAGTGGCCCGGCTCCGGCGACGGCCACCCGGGCAACCACTGGAGCCCCGCCGACAAGGGCAACCTGACCCTGCTGATGGCCGAATTCCGCAAGCAGCTCGACGCGTTGGGCGGCTCGCACAAGCTGCTCACCGCCTTCACCCCGGCCGACCCGGCGAAGGTCACCGCCGGCTGGGACCTCTCGAAGATCTTCACCTCGATGGACATCGCCAACGTCCAGGGCTACGACTTCCACGGCTCGGGCAGCGACAACTCCTGGGAGCCGAACCGCACCGGCCACGCCTCCAACCTCTACCAGGACCCGAACGACCCCTACCCCAACCACTTCAGCATCGACGCGGCCGTCCAGACCTACCTGAACGCCGGGGTCAACCCGCGCAAGCTGACCATCGGCTTCCCGTTCTACGGGCGCGGCTGGCAGAGCGTCGCGGACGGCGGCGCGAACGGCGCCTGGCAGTCGGCGAACGGCGCCGCACCGGGCCAGTTCAGCGACGAGGCCGGTACCCGCGGGTACAACAACCTGATCACCAGCCTCTCCAACCTGAAGGTCTACCACGACCCCAAGTCCGTCGCGACGTACGGCTACACGGGAGCCGGCGGGCAGTGGTGGACCTTCGACGACGCCTGGTCGATCGCGCAGAAGACCGCCTACCTCAAGTCGAAGAACCTGCTCGGCGGCATGATCTGGGAGATGTCCGGCGACACCCCGTCCGGCACCCTGATGTCCGCGCTGGACACCGGGCTCAAGTAGTCCGCCCGGCCCCCGTCCGGGCTCGGGCCAGGACCCCGCCCGGCCCGGGCGGCCGGCCGGTTGACCGGTTGACCAGCCGACCACGGACGTCGGGGCCGGCGCCCCTCCCCGCAGTGGGGAGGGGCGCCGGCCCGCGCCACGTCGGCCGTGCGGCCGCTACCGCGAGGCCATCGCCATCAGCCGCCGCGCGGCCCGGTGCTGTCGCAGCACCTGGGAGAAGGAGGTGTGCCCCTGGGTGGTCCGGGCGAAGGCCCGCCAGGCGGCGGGCACCAGGCAGACCGCCGCGTGGAACAGGTACGGCCGCCGCTCGAAGGCGTCCAGCAGCTGCTTGCCCGCGCGCATCTCCACGCCCAGCCCGGCCTTGACCGCGAACGCGTAGTTCAGCGCCTCGCGCCGCACCGCCGCCGCGCTGCCCGCCTCGGCGACCTTCACCGCCCACTCGCCGGCCAGCCGGCCGGAGCGCAGCGCGTACGAGATCCCCTCGCGGGTCCACGGCTCCAGCAGCCCGGCCGCGTCCCCGGCGACCAGCACCCGGCCGCGGGAGAGCGGCGAGTCCTCGGTCCGGCAGCGGGTCAGGTGCCCGGACTCGACCCGGGGGGTGAAACCGGACAGGCCGAGCCGGCGGATGTAGTCGGCGAGGTACTGCTTGGTCCGCTCGCCGTCGCCGCGCGCCGAGATGACGCCGACGGTCAGGCTGCTGGTCTCGGTCTTCGGGAACACCCAGCCGTAACTGCCGGGCAGCGGGCCCCAGTCGAGGTGGATCCGGCCCGCCCAGTCGGCGGCGACCTGCGCCGGCACCGGGATCTCCGCCTCCAGGCCGAGGTCGATCTGGTCGAAGGTGACGCCGACGTGCCGGCCGATCCGGCTCGCGCTGCCGTCCGCGCCGACCACCGCGCGGGCCTCGAAGGTGCGCCCGTCGGCCGCCGTGACCACGGCCGTCCGGTGCTCGCCGCCGCGCTGCTCGACACCGGTGACGGTCACTCCGGTGACCAGCACCGCCCCGGCCTGCTTGGCCGCCTGCACCAGGCGCAGGTCGAACTCGTCCCGGTTGACCAGGCCGAACAGCATCCGCTTGGACCGCTGCGTGCGGGTGTACTTCCCGTCGTAGGCGAAGGTCACGGCGTGCACCCGGTCCTGCAGCGGCAGCCGGAAGTCCGGCGGCAGGCTGTCCCGGGAGGGGCCGATGATGCCGCCGCCGCAGGTCTTGTACCGGGGGTGTTCGGCCTTGTCGAGCAGCAGCACCCGGCGGCCCTGGGCCGCGGCGGCGTGCGCGGCCGAGGAGCCCGCGGGGCCGGCGCCGACCACCACGACGTCCCAGACGCCGTCCAGCGGGGCGGCCGCGTCGTCGGTCGGACCGTCCTCGGCCGGGCTGTCGAGCGGGCTGCGGGAATCGGAGCTTCCGGAGTCAGTCACGTCGAGCAATCCTATGCGTCCGGCCGCACCGGTCGAGCGCGCCGCCCCTCACCGGAACCACCCCGTTACCCGCGCCGCCCCGTCCCCCGCACCGACCCGTTACCCGCGCCGCCCCGTCCCCCGCACCGACCCGTCACCCGCACCGCCCGGCCTCCCCGGGTCCGCCCGGGGGCGGCACACCCTCGGAGTCCCCTGTTCCGCTCCGCCTATGATCGGCACTACCGCAACCCGTCTCCTCCGCCCGCACCACCCCTGGGCGGACCGCCCCCTCGGAGCCCCGATGTCACAGCCCCTGGCCGACGCCGTCCGGTCCCTGATGGACCGTGCCCGCACCGATCTCGCCGAGCTGGTCGCCTTCCCGTCGGTCGCCGACCCCCGTCAGTTCCCGGTCGAGGAGTGCGAGAAGGCCGCACGCTGGGTCGCCGACGCCTTCGCCGCCGAGGGCCTGACCGGCATCCGGCTGCTGGACACCCCGGACGGCACCCAGTCCGTCTACGGCGAGCTGCCCGGCCCCGAGGGCGCGCCGACCGTGCTGCTCTACTCGCACTACGACGTCCAGCCGCCGCTGGACGAGGACGGCTGGCACAGCCCCGCCTTCGAGCTGACCGAGCGCGACGGCCGCTGGTACGGTCGCGGCGCCGCCGACTGCAAGGGCAACATCCTGATGCACCTGACGGCGCTGCGGGCGCTGCGTCAGGTCCACGGCGACGCCTACCCGGTCGGCCTGAAGATCATCGTCGAGGGCTCCGAGGAGCAGGGCACCGGCGGTCTGGAGCGCTACGCCGAGGCCCACCCCGAGCTGCTCGCCGCCGACGCCATCGTCATCGGCGACACCGGCAACTTCGCCCCCGGCCTGCCCACCGTGACCGCCTCGCTGCGCGGCATGACGGTCGTCGAGGCCACGGTCAGCACGCTGGCCGGCAACCTCCACTCCGGGGCCTTCGGCGGCGCCGCCCCGGACGCGCTGCAGTCCCTGGTCCGGATGCTGGCCTCGCTGCACGACGAGAACGGCGACGTCGCGGTGGCCGGTCTGACCACCGACCAGGCCTGGGAGGGCGTGCAGTACCCGGAGGAGCAGTTCCGCGCCGACGCCAAGGTGCTCGACGGCGTCGCCCTGACCGGCACCGGCACCATCGCGGACCGCCTCTGGGCCCGCCCGTCGGTCACCGTCCTCGGCATCGACGCCCCGCCGGTGATCGGCGCCACCTCCTCCGTCCAGGCCACCGCCAAGGCCCTGATCAGCCTGCGCGTCGCACCGGGCACGGACGCCCTGGCCGCCCAGGACGCGCTGATCGCCCACCTGGAGGCGCAGGTCCCGCTCGGCGCCCGGCTCACCGTCGAGCGCCAGGGCAACGGCGCTCCGTTCCGCGCCGACACCAGCGGCCCGGCGTACGAGGCGATGGGCGAGGCGATGGCCGAGGCCTTCGGCACCCCGATGGTCGCCTCCGGCGAGGGCGGCTCGATCCCGCTCTGCAACACGCTGCGCTCGCTCTACCCGCAGGCCGAGATCGTGTTGATCGGCGTCGAGGAGCCGACCACCCAGATCCACGCGGTCAACGAGAGCGTCGACCCGCAGGAGCTGGAGCGGATGGCCCTCACCGAGGCGCTGTTCCTCCGCCGCTACGCCGAACTGCGCTCCGTCTGACGGTCGTTCGGAGCGACGTCCCGAAGGGTCTCCCGAGGGGCCTCCGGCCGCCCGCCGCGCAACCGGCGGGCGGCCGCCAGCACCGCCGCGTACCCGACCGCGCCCGCCACCAGCCCGGCACCGGCGCCGAAGCAGACCTCCGGCACCAGGTTCCGCCGCAGCGGGCCGAGCCGGTGCAGCACCCCGGCGACGGTGGGCGCGCCCAGCGCCGCGACGGCGGCCCGCCGGCCTCGCGGCGAGAGCCGCACGGCCGGCCGCACGGGCTCGACGGCCCGCACCGCACCCGCCGCCCGACCGCCCAGCACCACCAGGGCGAGCGCCGAACTGCCGTACTGCAGCGCCTCGTACAGCGGGACCCCGGCCACCGACCGGTCCAGTACGGGCAGCAGCCGCGTACCCAGCCGGCCTCCGTGGGTGAAGGCGTCCCAACCCACGTGGGTGGCCGCTCCGATCGCCGCCGAGGCCGCGAACCACGCCGCACCGCCGACCGCGGCGCCGACCGCACCGGCGTCTCCGGGGCCCCGGGTGCCGCCGGCCCGCCGGGCGGTCAGCGCCTCGGCGCCGCCCGCCCAGCGCTCGGGCAGCAGCGCCACCACCGGCGCGCGCAGCAGTCCGTGCCAGCCGGCCACCAGGGCCCCGGCGATCGCCACGTCCAGTGTCGGCACCGCCCACCAGCGGTGTGTCAGCCCGCCGTGGCCGTACACCCCGGGCAGCAGGGACTCGGCGAAGAACGGCACGTCCGGTGCCATCGACCCGGCGACCAGTGCCGACGCCACCAGGGGCCCGCGCGCGCCCGCGGCACGCAGCAGGGGCAGGACGGCGGCGGGATGGCTCAGTGTGAACGGCATGCCTCCATCCTCCCGCCCGGGGCGGCGGTGCCGCGCACCCGGGCGGCCGCTCGCGAACCGGGCGCCGGCCCACCGCCGCCCTTCCGCCGCCCTTCCGCCGCCCCGGCCCCCGCGCCCGGACCGCCCGCTACGCCGCGTCCGCCGTGCTCGCCAGCCCGACGGCCACCCGGCTCCCCGCCTCCAGGTACCGCAGTTCGCCGCTCCGCCGCGCGTCCAGCGCGGCCGCCAGCCGCCGGTAGCGCCCCGGGGGCAGCAGCTCCCCGGCCTCGTCCAGGGTGACGAAGCGCCAGCTGCGCAGCTCCTCCTGCTGGAGCAGCAGATCCTGCCGGCCCCGCGCGTCCAGCAGGCCGCCGTCGTACATCAGTCTCAGGCCGCCGCGGCGCGGGCCGGTGCGCGGCTCCCAGTCGACGGCGAGCAGGCGCAGCGCGGACGGGTCCAGGCGCAGGCCCAGTTCCTCGGCGGTCTCGCGCAGGGCGGCGTCGGTGGGGGCCTCGCCGCGTTCGACCACGCCGCCGGGGAAGTCCCAGTCGGGTTTGTAGACCGGGTCGACCAGCAGGACGCGGTCCTGCTCGTCGAAGAACAGGACGGCGGAGGCCACGGTGTCCCCGGTCGGGTCCGGGCTCTGGACGATCGGGCAGCGGGCGGCGCCGACCCGGACCAGTTCGGCGATCCGGTGCGCGGTCTCCCGGGGGGAGAGCGCGCCGGTGTCGATCATCCGGGCGTCCCCGACCAGCCAACGGCGGGCGGCGCGGTAGCGGGGCAGGTGTTCGAGGCACCAGGCGCGGACCCGCTCGCTGCCCTCCGGATCGCCCGGGCACTCGTCGCGTCGGGCTATGCGGTCGCGCAGGATCGTTTCTTCAGGGTCCAGGACGAAGTGGTGCACCGCGATCCCGTGCGAGGCCAGGTCGCCGAAGATCTCGTCCCGGTAGTCCTCCCTGAGCAGGGTCATCGGGACCACCAGCGGGCCCCCGACCTCGCCGAGCAGCGCCGCGGCCGTCTCGGGGACGAGCCGGCGCCAGGCCGCCAGGTCCTGGAAGTCGGACACCGTCGCCAGCCGGTCGGCCGGGAGCATCCGGCGCAGACCGAAGCCCACCAGCTCGGGATCGAAGAGCACGCTCCCGGGCAGCAGTTCCACCAGCTCGCGGCAGGCGCTCGTCTTGCCCGCCCCGAATGTGCCATTGACCCAGACGATCACAACGTCCCCTGCCCTCGACTTCCCCCGATGCCGTTCGCACCGGGCAGCGCCCCCGTCGGTCGAACCAGCGCCACCCGTGGTGGTACCCGCGCCACGCCGCTCCCCATGCCTCCCCGGCGCGCCCGCCCGCACGCCCGGGACTGACCCGTGACAGCGGCATGTGCCCAGGTCAGGGGCGCACGCAAGGAAACATGCAGACCGGTCTGCATCAAAATTGCACCCCTTCCCCACCACTGGGGCACAGGCAGCCCATGGGTCGCATGGCCTCACCCGCCCCACGCTCCCGCTCCGCACCCATCCGGCTCCGTGCCCCGCGTGCACGCCTCGCGCCCGGCTCCCCCTCGACCGTCGCGCGCCCCGGGCCCGCCCACCGACACCTGCCCGGCACCCGACACCGCCCGCCTCCTTGCCCCGCCCCCGCCCCAGCGCGTACAGAGGAACGATGAAGCTGCTCCCCGCCGGTCGGGTCGTCGTCATCGGCTCGGTCAACACCGACCGCATCCTGCGCTGCCCGGCGCTCCCCTCCCCCGGCGAGACCGTCCTCGCCACCGTCGCCGACCGCGGCTTCGGCGGGAAGGGGGCGAACCAGGCGGTGGCGGCGGCCCGGATGGGGGCCGCGACGCATCTGGTCGCCAAGGTCGGGCGGGACGCCGAGGGCGCGGCGGCGCGCGCCGACCTGCAGGGCGCGCAGGTCGAGACGGGCGCCCTGCTCACCCACCCGGACGCCCCCACCGGGCAGGCGATCGTCATGGTCGACCCCTCCGGCGAGAACAGCATCGTCGTCGTCCCCGGTGCCAACACCCACCTCACCCCGGAGGAGGTCACCGCCGCGCTCCTCCGCCTCCGGCTGCTCCCCGTCGACGTGGTCCTCACCAGCAACGAGGTCCCCGCGGAGTGCATCCGCGCGACCGCCGCCGCGCTGCCCGCCGCGGGCCCCTCGGGCGCAACCCGCTGGCTGCACAACACCGCCCCCGCCGGCACCCTGCCGGAGGCCGGCCCCACCGGGCGCCGCCCACTGGTCGTCGCGAACGCCGTCGAGGCCCGCCAGCTGACCGGCTCCGACGACGTCGCCGAGGCCGCCCGGCTGCTGGCCGCACGCGCCGAGGGCGCCGTGGTCACCCTCGGTGGAGAGGGCGCGCTGGTCGTCGTGGACGGGACGTCGGCGCGGCTGCCCGCCCCGGCCGTCCGGGTGGTCGACACCACCGGGGCCGGCGACGCCTTCTGCGGCGCCCTCGCCGCCGCGCTCGCCCGCGGGGCCGCGCTGCCCGACGCGGCCGCCACCGCCGTCGCCGCCGGGGCCTTCGCCGTCACCGGCCTCGGCGCCCGCGGCGCCCTGCCCCGCCCGGCGGACCTCTGACCACGCGTCGGGAGCCACCGGCCGCCCACGCAAAGCCCACGCAAGCCCACGCAAGCCCGCGCGACGCCCGCGCGACGCCCGCCGGGGGCACCGGGCGGTCCCGGCGCCCCCGGCGGACGGGCGGCTCCGCTACGGGCGCCCCATGAACGACGGGTAGTAGCCGCTGCTGATCCCCGAGGTCCGGACGTTCGTCCCGGGCCGCGCGGCCTCGACGTACCTGTTGTCACCCAGGTAGATCGCCACGTGCTGGATGCCCCGGGTCGTCCCGTCCGGCGACCAGAACAGCAGGTCGCCGCGGCGCAGCTGGCTCGCGGTCACCGGCGTGGTCGCCGCGTACTGGTCGTTGGCCACGCGCGGCAGGGAGATGCCGCCGCGCCGGAAGGACTGCTGCACCAGGCCCGAGCAGTCGTAGCCGTCCGGCCCGTTGCCGGCCCGCCGGAACGGTACGCCCAGCTGGGAGAGGGCGAACTGCACGGCGGTCTCCACGTCCCGGTCCTCGGCGACCGAGTCGTCGACGTAGCCGGACCCCCCGGACTCCGGCCAGGACGGACCGTTGCCGGTGCGGTCCAGGTAGACGTCGTAGTGCGAGGTCCAGCGCCACTCGCCCTTGCTGTTGCGGAACCAGTACCGGGAACCGTCCCAGCCCTCCTGGATCCCGCCGGAGGACCTGGTCGAGGCCTTGGCGGCGGACGCGGAGCCCCCGCCGGTGCGGGCCGCGTACACGCTGTAGTGCGAGGTCCAGCGCCACTGCCCCTGGCTGTTCTTGAACCAGTACCGGGAGCCGTCCCACCCGGCGTGGGCCGGGGCGGACTCGGCGGCCGCGGGGACGACGCCGGTGCCGAGGCCGATCACGCCCGTCCCGGTCGCGATCACGGCCACCATGCCTATCCCCCGACGGAGCCTCGCGGTGCGGGACGGACGGGAGGGGCGGACGGCGGCAGCGTGCTGCTGCCCGGTCGGTTCGCCGGCGGCCTCCGGCGCGCCGGTGTTGACGGTGGTCATCGTGCTGACTTCCTTCACTGCTGCGGGCCGCTGCGGATTGCAGCGGTTGCTGTGACCGGCCAGGACTGGCCGTGCTTGCCGGCAGATCCCCCGCCCGGCACGCCGCGGCTTCCGGTCCTGCGACCGGAAGCCGCGGCGTGTCGCCCAGGGGTTCGGTTCTGCCCGCGTGTCACGTTAGGCACGCGTCCGCTCACCGCGCGCAGTGGAGTGCGCCAATGGAAGGGTCACCGGTGGTGAGCACCGACGGCGCATCAGGGTGAACACCCGTCATCGATGGAGGGCGTCCGACGCCCCCTCATCAGCGACCGCCGGCCTCCGTCAGCAGCTGCTTCTTCAGCACCTTCCCCATGGCGTTCCTGGGCAGTTCGGGCACCAGGACGACCCGGCGCGGCCGCTTGTGCACCGAGAGCCGCTCCGCCACGAAGGCCGTCAGCTGGTCCCCCGTCACGGCACCGTCCGGAATGACGTACGCAACGATCGCCTGTCCGAGGTCCTCGTCCGGCACGCCGACCACCGCCGCATCGGCGACCGCCGGGTGGTCGCGCAGCGCGGCCTCCACCTCGCCCGCGCCGATCCGGTAGCCGCCGCTCTTGATCAGGTCCACCGAGGCGCGGCCGACGATCCGGTGGAAGCCGTCCGGCCCGATCACCGCGACGTCGCCGGTGCGGAACCAGCCGTCCGCCGTCCAGGCCTCGGCGTCCGCGTCCGGCCGGTTGAGGTAGCCGCTGAACAGCGTCGGGCCGCAGACCTGGAGCTCCCCGACGCTCTCCCCGTCGGCGGGCACCGGCGAGCCGTCCTCGCCGACCAGCCGGGTGCGGACCCCGTCCACCGGCAGCCCGACGCTGCCGGGGCGCCGCTCGCCGTCCGCCCGGGTGCTCACGGTGATCAGCGACTCGGTCATCCCGTAGCGCTCGATCGGGGCGTGCCCGGTGAGCGCCGCCAGCTTCTCGAACACCGGGACGGGCAGCGGCGCGCTGCCGGAGACCAGCAGCCGGGCCGGCGCTAGCCGGGCCGCCGCCCGCGGATCCGCCGCCAGCCGGGACCAGACGGTGGGGACCCCGAAGTACAGGCTGCCGCCCGCCGCCGCGTACCCCTCCGGGGTGGGCCGGCCGGTGTGCACCAGTCCGCTGCCGGTCCGCAGGGCGCCGAGCACGCCGAGCAGCAGCCCGTGCACGTGGAACAGCGGCAGGCCGTGCACGAGGGTGTCCTCGGCGGTCCACTGCCAGGCGGCGGCGAGCGCGTCCAGGTCGGCGGCGATCGCCTCGCGCCGGATCACCACGCCCTTGGGCGCGCCGGTGGTGCCCGAGGTGTAGAGCACGAAGCCGGTCGACCCGGCGGCCGGCTCGGCGTGGGTGGCGGCGGAGCGCTGCGCCGGGTCGACCGGCAGCCCCGCCACCGGGACGTCCCGGGGCAGCGTCTCCCCGGCCGCGTGCGCGAGCAGTGCCGCGCCCGAGTCGCGCAGGATGTGCTCCCGCTCCTTGGGCCCCGAGTCGGGCGGCAGCGGCACCACCGGGACACCGGCCAGCAGGCCGCCGACCACGGCGGTGACGGTCTCGAGGGTGGGGCGGGCGAGCACCGCGAGCGCCGGGGCGCCGGCCACCCGGTCGGCGACGGCGGTCGCCGCGCCCAGCAGGTCCTCCCGGGAGAGCGCCCGACCGTCGATCCGCAGCGCGTCCGCCGCGTCGCCGAAACCGCCCTGAAGTGCCGTCAGCAGTGCCATGCCACCGTCCTCGCCTCGTCCCACACCACCGCGCCGCGCCCGTGCGCCACGCGCTCGCGGCGCGCGTCCGCCTCGCGTCACGCGCCGGCGCCGACTCTACGGGCCGCCGCCCCGCCCGCCGCGCGCCGGGGACGCCCGGTCCGGGCACGCCGCACCCGGGGAACGACCCGCGCCGCGGCCGGCGGCGGGGCACCGGGAGCGCCGGGCGACGGTGGGAGGACGAAGGGCGCGGGGACCGTACGACGACGGAGGGCGCGGCACCGGTCACCCGGCACCGCGCCCTCCGCTGTCGCGCGGGGATCAGGCCTTGCGGGCCTTCACCTCGGCGGTGAGCTGCGGCAGCACCTGGAAGAGGTCGCCGACCACGCCGTAGTCGACCAGTTCGAAGATCGGGGCCTCGGGGTCCTTGTTGACGGCCACGATGGTCTTCGAGGTCTGCATGCCGGCCCGGTGCTGGATGGCGCCCGAGATGCCCGCCGCGATGTAGAGCTGCGGGGAGACCTGCTTGCCGGTCTGGCCGACCTGGCTGCTGTGCGGGTACCAGCCGGCGTCCACGGCGGCGCGCGAGGCACCGACGGCCGC